>CAKTTT010000032.1 GCA_934615635.1 uncultured Eubacteriales bacterium
GCGGCATTGATCAAAGCCGCCGCCTCATAATAGGGAACGGTCCCTTCTACCACCGCCACCACATCGCCGGAAAACTCCCCGAGCTGCCGGACCGGAGCGGTCCGCCCGATAGCCAGTCCCTCTCCGCCGGGGGTATCGGGATTGTGGCCGATCATAGCCGAACCGATCACCGTGGTTTCGCTGATGGTATCCATGGAAAGGTCGCTGATCACCGGGGCGGCCTGGTTGAGCCGAATCTGGGCAACGTCCGCGTACCCCAGCCCCGCCGCCCGGAGGGATTCGTCCAGGGCGGTCATACAGCCCCGGACATTGTCCAGCGTCCCCTTAACGCCAGTGGTGGGCGTCATGGCCCCGGCCACATACCGCACATCCTCCCCGTTCCTCTCCAGCAGGAGAACCTCCGTGGTGGAGTTGCCGATATCCATTCCGGCTACGATGCGTCCCGCAGGCATACGCTCACCTCCCGTCGAATCAATCTGCTTCAAGGAAGCAAAATACCGCGCTTCTCGTAAATCGCCGTGGCTTCCCGCACCAGCTTGGCGCATAATGCCGCCTGATAGGTGTTCTCCAGCGTGTCGGCCAGCTCCACTAGCTGCTGCTTGGTCGCCCGGTTGGGCCGGAGCATATCGTACATCCTGATCACCTGATCGTCCGGCACCCCGGTCAGCTCGGCGGCACGCTTCAGGTTCTCCGCCATCTGCCGTTTGCCGGCGCTTTGCGCCACCTGCGCCTGATTGAGCAGCATCTCCCGGGAAATCCGCAGATCCTCGCCCTGGATCTCCCCACTGCGCACCGCCTCCATGGTGACGGCGGATACCGGCTTGCCCGTGGGGGTGTTCACAATGTCCGGATGCTTCTCCAAAAAGGGATAATCCGCCGTGGTATACCCGCCGGCCCCGCCGGAAACAGCGGAAGGGGCGGAGGATGGGGAAGCGGCCTGCTTGGCCTTCAGGTCCCTGGTGATCTTCTCCACCAGTTCATCGATGATATCAGCCATCCCGCCACTTCACCTCCAGTTCTACAGGAGGCGCGCCGTCCTGTACATGCTCGGTTTCCTTGATATGGAGAATCGCGGCGCGGGCCTGGTATTTCGGCCGCACCATACAATCGTTGGTGACCTCGATGGGCACCGGTGACTGCCCTTTGGCATACCGGGCGGCGTTTTTGCCGATTCGACGGTAGATATCCAGCGTGATCAGCGGCGCCTGAGGGAACAGCTCCAGGTTGGTCAAAGGGAAGAGATCCTTTTGGTGGATCACCGCCGTCCCCTTGGACTGGATGCCGATCCCAATGCCGGAGCCGCTGAGCTTGGCGGCCCGCTGGGCGATGAAGGACACGTCGGAGATATCCCGGAAACGGACATAACGGGTGCGCAGTCCCTCTTCCTCAATGCCCGCGGTGATCTCCCGCAGAACATCCGCATGGGAAAGGCCGCAGATCGTTTCCTTCTGGGACAGAGCGAACGCCGGCGCTATGCCGATGACCACCTCGTCAGGCGTGGAGCCGGGCTTGGCCTCCTCCTTTTCCGAAAGGAGCATGGCAGGCCCCTGAATCCCCTTGACGGCCCCCTCCGGCGTTTCCGCCTCGTTCGCGGCGGGAGCGTTCTGTCCCAGAGCTTCCAGGACCTTTTGGGTAACCAGCGCAATCAATTGTTCATCCATCTGCATGGTCCCCCCTCCTTACAAACTCTGGCAGTCGAACACCTGGGGAATATTCTTGACCTTTTCCCAGGCCTCGCCGTCCAGCCGATAGCCCGTCCCCGGCCCCTGATAGGTGTTGGGGCTGTTGACGCTGCTGTAAACGTGAAAATTCCTGTCCAATATGGCGGCGGTGTGGAGATAATCCCCGGAGACCCGCTGCTTGAGCATATTCAGCAGCGCCTCCGCCACCTCGGTGAAGCCGGTGGAATCCAGCGCCTTCACCACGTCCAGGCCGCTGACATCGCCGTCCAATATGCGTTTGGCGGCCTTCAAATCCTCGTTGACGTCCCGCAGAGCGGTAACATCCTTGCTGCCGTTGGCCAATACGTTCTGCTCCACTTCCTCGTCGGTGATCTCAGGGAAACCGAGAACCCGGAAAACCGCCTGCATGGCCTTGGCCGCCCGCAGACGAACCGCGTGGACCTCCTGCTCCGTCACCGGGCGCAGACCGCCGTCCACCTTGAGATCCCGCTGGAGCACGTTGTAGTCGTCGAAATCCTCCGCATCAAAGTTGGAACCGGCGAACATATTGTCATAATTGGGGGTGGAGCTGTAACCGGAGAAGATGAAATCGGTTCCCGGCAGCATCTGCATGAGCATCCGCGCCGTACGGCGGATATCCGAATGGGAGAAGGTCTGATCGTTGCCCGAAGCCACCTCCAGCCCCAGCATGGCGGCCAGCAGATTCTCCGCCAGCACCTCCCGGATGCCGGAGGGTACCGCGCCCACCAGCCCGATACAACTGATGGAGCCGTTCTGGGTCCCCTGTACGCCGGCGCCCTTGATCACCAGCAGGCAGCGGGCTTCCAGATAAAGCATGGATTTCTTTTCCGCGTTGCCCATGAGCGCCTCGCTGCCGGAGCCGGAGGTGCAGCGCATCTTCATGCCGCGGGAAGCGTAAGCCGCCGCCAGAAAAGCCTTGGAGTAAGGCGTGTCGTCTCCGTCGATAAAAACCTTTTCCGTTCCGTACACCGAAATGGTTTCCGCATAGGTGGTCAGTCCCCGCATCCCCAGCATGAGCTCGGTGGCTTCCTCCACCGCGCACTGGGAGAGAACACCGGGCCGGCCGCACTGGGAACCCACCAGCAGCCCCAGCGCGCACAGCGGCGCATACCGGGCGATGCCCACGGTGGTTTCCTCCTCCGCAAATCCCCGCAGCGCGCCCTCGGCGGCATCGCAGGCGATCTGGATGGGATTGTCCCGCAGATTGGTGACATGGCACTGGTTGGCGGGGTAGCTTCGCTCCCGCATCTTCTGCATGGCCATCATCATCTCCACCACGTTCATGTGGCGGAGCACCTCGCACAGCTTGGCGGGGGTCATGCCCGCCACCAGCCTGGCGATATCCTTCCGGTCCGCGTGAATGTCCACCAGCCGGCGGGCCATCTCCACGCTGTCCAGCGCGGCGGCCTCCTCGGCCGCGGCGCGGTCGATAGCATAATCGGCGATAAAGGTATCGATAAAATCGAAGTCCTCCCGCCGTTTGCCGTCCATCTCCACAATCACACCGTTTTCCAGGCGGATGGAGGAGACCGGGTCATAAGGGGATTCCATCGCGACGATGCCGGCCTCAGGCCATTCGGTGACAAAGCCGTCCATGTTCACGGGGCGCTTGGAAAGCGCTTCGAACCGTTTGCTTGTCGGCATATGGTTCACCTGCCTATTCTTATTTTTTCAGCTCCGCAAGAACCTTGGCCGTGATGGCGGAAACCAGATCGCCATCGGGAGAAGCGGCGGAGGCGTCCACCACATTCTGCCGGCACTTGCAGTTTTCGGTGCCCAGATTCGGGCACTTCTTGCAGCCCGGATGCTTGCCGGGAATCTGGAACTTCTTGCGCAGCTCCATCAGCTTCATCAGCTCGTCGCAGGGGATCTCCTCCACGCCGCCCAACTGGCTGGCATAGAAGGTGATCTTGGCGGAGAACTCCACCTCTTCCATCAGGAAGAATGCCTTGGTCAGGGTGTTGCCCACCGTCAGCGCGCCGTGATTCTTCAGCAGGAAAGCGTCGTTGGTCTGCAGATAGGGCTGCAGAGAATCCGGGATCTCCTCGGTGGAGGGGGTGCCGTACACACAGGTGGGCACCGCGCCCAGGGTCAGCACCGCCTCAGGCAGCACATACTTATCCATGGGAACGCCGGCCACGGTGAAGGAGGTGGCGATGGGGGGATGAGCGTGAACCACAGCGCCTACGTCCGGCCGCTCGCGGTACACCCGCAGGTGCATCTTGATTTCGGAGGAGGGATTGAGCTTGCCCTCGATCTTGTTGCCGTTGCCGTCGATACGGATGATCATATCCGGGGTCATGAAGCCCTTGGACACGCCGGTGGGGGTGCAATAATACTCGTTATCGCTGACCTTGACGGAGATGTTGCCGTCGTTGGCGGCCACGAACCCGTCGTTATAAATCCGGCGGCCGATTTCACAAATTTCCTTTTTGATTTCATAGGGGGACATCATGCTGCATTACTCCTTTATTATTTGGATTCTATTTTGTTGCCAGTCTGGCGGTATCCATCGCGATCATATACTCTTCGTCGGTGGGGATCACCAGGGTTTTCACTTTGGCGCCGGGAGCGGAGATATCCACATCCCTGCCCTTGGGAAGACGCGCATTCAGCTCCTCGTCGATGGCGATCCCGAAGGTCTCCATATGTCGGCAGACCCGGCTGCGCAGGCTGGCGTCGTTCTCCCCGATGCCGGCGGTGAACACCAGCGCGTCGATGCCGTTCATCACAGCCACATATCCGCCGATGTGCTTTTTAATGCCGTGGACTAGGATATCCAGCGCCAGACGGGCCCGGTCGTTGCCCGCCTCAGCCGCCTCGGTGACGTTGCGGGCGTCGTTGGAAATCCCCGAAACCCCCAGCAGGCCGGAGCGGCGGTTGAGCAGATCCTCCACCTCGTCGGCGTTCATGCCCTCAGTCTTCATCAGATAAGGAATGATGGTGGGATCGATGCTGCCGCTGCGGGTACCCATCAGAATCCCCTCCTGCGGGGTGAAGCCCATGGAGGTGTCCACCGCCTTGCCTCCCTCCACCGCCGTGATGGAGGAACCGTTGCCCAGATGGCAGGTGACGATCTTCAGCCCGGCCGGATCCCTCCCCAGCACCTCCGCCGCCTTGGCGGACACATACCGGTGGGAGGTTCCATGAAAACCGTAGCGGCGGATCTTTTTCTCCGCATACAGCTCATAGGGCAGGGGATAAATATACCGGAAATCCTCCATCTCCGCGTAAAAGGAGGTGTCGAACACCCCAACCTGCAGGGTATCTTTCATCAGCCTCCTGCAAGCCTCCATCCCGATGATGGCGGGCGGGCCGTGAAGCGGATTGATGGGCACGATGGACTGGAGGTAACGGATCACCTCGTCGTCTATGACGGTGGACTGCTTGTAGCGTTCCCCGCCGTGGGCGATGCGGTGTCCCACCGCATCGATTTCCCCGATATCCTTCAGCACCCCGAGAACCGGGTCGGTCAGCAGCCGGAGCACCAGTTCCAGCGCATCGTCGTGGCTGCGCAGCTCCGGCTCCGCCTTGTAAGGCTCGGCCCCCGCTTTTTTATGGGTGACGGCGCCGCCGGAGCCAATGCGTTCGCAGTTGCCCTTGGCCAGCACCCGGCCATCGTCCATGTCGAACAGTTGATATTTGAGGGAGGAGCTCCCCGCGTTGATCACCAGAATTTTCATCTCGCCGCCCCCTTACTGCACGGCCTGAAAGCGCGCGTAGGCCACATCATAGGCCGCAGGGTCGGCGGGAAGGTAGGATTTGGGCTGCTCCGAATTGGCGATGACCGCGCGGGCCTCCTTCAGTCCGGAAAACTCGCCCAGAGCGATGAGCTGCACGGCGATATTTCCCATGGCGGTGGCCTCGATAGGTCCGGCGATCACCGGGCAGTTGCAGGCATCCGCCGTCATCTGGCAGAGCAGACGATCCTTGGTGCCGCCGCCGATCATGTGAATGGTTTCATACGCCTTGCCGGTCGCCTCCCGGATGGCCTGGAAGGTGTAGCGGTATTTCAGCGCGATGCTCTCGTAGATGCAGCGCATGATCTCGCCCCGGGTCTGCGGGACGGTCTGGCCGGTCCTTTCGCAGTATTTCTGCACCCGCTTGGGCAGATTCCCCGGCAACTCAAAGGAGGGATCGTCCGGATTGATGAAGCAGCGGAAGGGTTCCACCGCCAGCGCCTCCCGCTCCAGGTCGGCGTAGGAAACGTCGAAGCCCTCGCGGATCCACTGCCGCCGGGATTCCTGAATCAACCACAAGCCCATGATGTTTTTCAGCATCCGGGTGGTGCGGCCGAAGCCGCCCTCGTTGGTGAGGTTAAAAGCCCGGGTGGCCTCGTTGATCACCGGCTGCGCCAGTTCAGTGCCGAACAGCGACCAGGTACCGCAGCTTATGTAGATGAAATCCTCCTTCTGGGAGGGAACGGAGGCCACGGCGGAACCGGTGTCGTGGGTCGCCACGGCGATAACCGGCACCTTCGGGCAGCCCAGTTCCTCGCAGATCTCGTCAGAAAGCAGGCCGTAGGTCTCTCCCGCGTCAATGATCTTCGGTAGAATCCGGGTGGGGATCCCCAGCTTCTCCAGCAGCTCATAGTGCCAGTCTCCCGTCCGGGGATTGAGCATCTGGGTGGTGGATACCTCGGTGTATTCCGCCCGCTGCTCCCCGGTGAGCAGATAGGCGAATAGGTCGGGGATCAGCAGCAGCTTATCCGCCTGCGCCAGTGTTTCCGGCTCGTTGAGCACCAGGCTGTAAAGCTGGAAAATGGTGTTGATCCGCATAAGCTGAATGCCGGTCTCCCCATACAGCTCCTCCTGGGGAACCTTTTCGAACACCTTCTCCATTATCCCCGTCGTGCGGGTGTCGCGGTAGTGGACGGGGTTGTTCAGCAGCCGACCCTTTTTATCCAGCAGACCGAAGTCCACCCCCCAGGTGTCGATGCCGATAGCATCGAAGCCGCCCTGGTGAACCGCTTTGGATATCCCCTGCTTGATTTCGAAAAACAGCCGCAGGATATCCCAGTAAAAGGTGCCGCAAATGGTGACCGGATCGTTGGAAAACCGGTGGATTTCCTCCATCCGGATTTTCCCGTCCTCATAGTTGGCCAGGATCGCCCGGCCGCTGGACGCGCCGAAGTCAAAAGCCAATATGCGCTTGCCTGCCAATGCCTGTCGCCTCCCGCTTATCTTTTAGAGAGGACATCCGCCTCATACTTCTTGACCATATCCAGCCATTCCAGCTCGGTGCCGGCGTTGTTCCGGCTGCAATAATAGTTCCAAACCAGCGCGAAGGGCTGGGCCTTAAATTCCTGGACATAGGCCAGCCGGGCGCTGTTATCGCCGGCCGCCTCCAGCTTCTTCATGGTATCCACCGGCTGGAGCAGCGCTTCCAGCAGCGCCTTGCGGGTGTTGCGGGAACCCACCACCCAGGCGACGATTCGATTGATGGAAGCGTCGAAGTAGTCGGTGGCGATGTAAATCCGATCCAGGGCGTTCATCCGCACGATCTCATCCATGATGGCGCGGGTTTCGTCGTCGAAGCTCACCACATGGTCGGAATCCCAGCGGACCGGCCGGGAAACATGAAGCAGCAGCTTCTCCTTGAAGGTCAGCATGGCGGACAGCTTGGCCGACACCATCTCGGTGGGATGGAAGTGACCGGTGTCGAAGGTGACCAGGACGTCCTTGTTGCTCATGGCGTAGCCCATGCAGAACTCATGGGAACCGGCGGTGTAAGCCTCCAGTCCGATGCCGAACACCTTGCTTTCCACCGCGTCCACCACGCCGGGGATCTTCTCGGCAAAAATCTGATCGTAGCTGTCCTTCAGCCGCATCCGGGGCCCCAACGTGTCCACCGGAATCTCCTTGGAGCCGTCGGGCGTCCAATGGTTGATCACGCAATCCTGACCGGTGCGCTGGGCGAAATAGCCGCCGATTTCCCGGCAGGCCTTGTCATGCTCGATCCAGAACCGGCGGACGTCCTCGTCCGCGCTGGACAGGGTGCCGTTCTCGCTTTTGGGATGGGAGAAGAAGGTGGGGTTGAAATCCAGGCCGTAGCCCTTCTCCACCGCCCAGTCGGCCCAGTTCTTGAAATGCTCGGGCTTGATAGCGTCCCGATCCACGGCGGTATCGCTCTCCAGATAGCTGGCGTGAATGTTGACCTTTTTCTTGCCGGGAACGAAGCGGAAGGCGAAATCCATATCCTGCCGCAGTTCATCCGGCGTGGTGGCCTTGCCGGGATAGTTGCCCGTCGCCTGGATGCCGCCGGTCAGCTCCCCCTCGTTTTTTTCAAAGCCGGTAACGTCGTCCCCCTGCCAGCAATGGATGGAGATCGGCGTGCTGTCGCAAAGCTCCATCGCCTTATCCACGTCCACCCCATACTGGGCGTATAATTCCTTGGCGAGCTCGTAACCCTTCTGCAAGTCATACATCGGTCGGCATCTCCTTTATAAATTGATTTTTTGTGACTATTTTGGTATACTCATTATAGTACAAGGATTCGCAGATGTCTATATCTGGCGAGAATTTCGATAATTGCGCAGAGCTTTTTTCACATTTGATTACAAACAATCAAAAACAATCATAAATTTGGATAAACGGACGGTATACTTTCCAGAATATACCGTTTATTTGGTTGAAAGTGAGGATTTTTTATGCTGCCGTTGGAACGACAAAACAAAATCCTGGAAATTTTGGCGGAGAAACAGGCCGCCTCGGTGGAGGAGCTTTGCCATATGTTGTATTCCAGCGGCGCCACCATCCGGCGGGACCTCCAGATATTGGAGAACAACGGCCTCATCCACCGCACCCACGGCGGCGCCGTGTACGTGGACGGCAACGCCAAGGATTTCCCCCTCACCTTACGGGAAAGTGAGAATCTGGGGCCGAAAAACACGGTGGCCCAAAAGGCCGTTCAATACATACGAGACGGGCAGACGCTCTTCATGGACGCCAGCAGCACCGTCTGCCGGCTGGCGGAGCGGCTGACCGGCTTCCAGCACCTGCGGGTGATCACCAACGGGCTGAAAACCGCCAACATCCTGTCGGAGATCGACGGGGTGGACGTGTACTGCACAGGCGGCCGGCTGCGGGAGAACGCCAAATCCCTGGTGGGTACCCACGCTATCGATTTCGTCTCCCGCTTCAACGCGGATCTGGCCTTTTTCTCCTGCCGCGGCGTCATGCCGGAGATCGGGATCACCGAATCCAACGAGGATGAGGCGGCGCTGAAAATCATGTATATGCGCAACGCCGCCAAGGTGGTGCTGATGTGCGATTCCAGCAAGCTGGGCAAGCAGTATTTCTGTAAGGTGGGGACGCTGGACCATATCTGGAAGCTGGTGACCGACATCCAGCTTCCCTCCTCCTACGAAGCGCGGCTGAGCGACTGAGCGGCCAAAAACGATCGGATCACAGGCGAGCGCAGAGGCTGAAAAGGAGTCGGGAGCCCTGGCCTCTATATACCGGCATGGAGGTGGCCCCCAGCGGTACGCCTTCAAGGGGACTCCCCCCTCTGGATCTCCGTCCGCCCGGCGGGCAGACCGTCGGACAATCAGCTTTACGCCGCCGAAAAGGGCAAGTGGGTCAGCTCCCGGTGCCATGGCCTGCCGACGGACGACGCGCGTGGGCTGGCGGGCGAATACGGCGAGGGCGGAACAACGCGAAAGTCAGCCTTTTCAAAAGGATGATGCGTAAACCGTCCCGCAAAACGGTTCAGGGGCCGGGAACCGCCGCCCGTCAACCCGGCCGAAGGGGATAACCGCTTCACGCGGTTATCCCCTTCTTGATAAAAACAGCGGCGCCCTGCAGCGGCCGTATTTTTTATTATGTCGGGAAGGTGAACCTTCCCCGCTTTTCTCCGACTATGCGGTTGAAATCGCTTTCAAGGAGACGTGCCATGGACTACACGAGGATAACCGCCTATGCCGACGACGTATACGCCGCCGCCATACGAAAATCCGGGGATTCCGCCGTCGCGCAGGACATCGCCCAGGAGACCTTTCTCGCCGCCTTCGAAGCCCTGCGGCGCGGAAAGGAGCCTGAAAACCCCCGGGCCTGGCTGCTGCGCATCCTGGAGCATAAATATTGCGACTGGCTGCGGCAGAAATACAACAAACCCACCGTCAGCATGGAGGCGTATGCCATGGAGCTTGCCGACGTTCGCGATTCCGCGGAGAAGGAGGGCTATGAGACGGAGTGGGAAACGGTGCGGCGGGCGCTGGGATATCTGGCGAAAACCCACCGGGAGGTCATGGTGCGTTTCTATCTCTACGGGCAGCCCGTCGAACGCATCGCGGCAGAGCTGAAACTCCCGCCCGGAACGGTCAAAAGCCGGCTCCACACTGGGCGCCGGCTGGTCAAGGAAAGGATGATGGAAATGGAACAACTGGAAAACTACGGTAGGCAGAGCTATGCGCCGGATCTCCTGTTCATGTCCTGCTGCGGCGGCATTGGCCTGGACGGAGAACCCTTTAACCTGGTCAAGGGGGACGACAGACTGGCCCAAAGCATCCTGCTGACGGCGTATGAGCAGCCGCTGACGGAAGCGGACATCGCCAAAATCATCGGCGTACCCGCCGCTTATATCGAACCGGTGGCGGAGCGGCTGGTGGAGGGCGAGCTGATGCGGCGCACGGGAAGCAGAATCTATACCGATTTTATCCTCTTCACGGAAAAGGATCGGACCGCCACTCTCCCTCATCAGACGGAGCTTGCCAACCGGTGCTTCCCCTCCTTCTGGACGGAAATGCAGCGGGGTCTGGAAGAGCTGCGTCAGACGGACGGCTATATCCGCCAGCGGGACCACGCCCGGCAAAAGCTGGAGCTGCATTTCTGCATCCATACGCTGCAGCGGGCCTGCCTTGCCATCCGGGACGAGCAGGCGGGCGGTACGACGCCGTACGACGATTATCCCTGCCGCAAAAACGGCGGCCGGTGGTTCGCCATGGGCAATCGGAAAACCGCGGACCGCCTGTGGCCACAGCCGGAGCCGGATTACAGCATAAACGGCGAAGTCGGCTGTGTCATCCGGAATTTCCGCGGAGCCAAATCGGTGGAGCTGCGGGAATACGACACGGCGCTGGGCCGGTATCCGGCGTCCTGTATCAAAATGGGATATATCCAATGGTTCTACGAAATCCATTCCGGCATCTCTCCCGAGGAATCCACCGCTGCCGAATATATGCTGGAATCGGTGGACTCCCTGACAAAGCAGGGAATCCTCTCAAAAGAGGAAGGACTGGCCCTGGACATCCCGGTGATGACGACGGAGGAAATCCTCGCCTATCGGCAGTTATCGGAGAGGGTCCGCTCTCAAATCAGCGGCAGTGTGCGCAACCTTCTTCTTCCCCTGTATCGGGAGGGCCGCGTCTCCCTGCCCCGGCATTTGACCGGCGTGCCGGAATGGATGCGGTATATGTTCTGTGATTCCTGCGTCCCCCTGGCCGTGATCTATCAGGCCAGGGAAAAGGGCCTGTTTTTGCAGGGCGTGGACTATCCTCTGCCCGCCGCCATGCTGATCATCGGCCAGTGACAAGCGGGATAAATGTATAAAAGGCAAAACGGGCCGCCTTTCCATGGAAAGGCGGTCCGTCGTCTTTGTCAGATGGTATCGTCGTCATCGTCGGCGGAGCCCTGTCTGGTCTGCCGGATCCGCTTGTTGATGCGGCGCATCTCCTGCTCGGTGTACTGACGGGGAATGTTCAGCGGCTTCTTTTCCTCTGGCTCTTCCCTATCGGTGCGCCCCATATCCTGGAATACCGCTTCTTCCGCCTCCTTCTGTTCCTCCGGCTCCTCCGGTTCTATGTTGAGGTCGTGCCGCTCCTTTTTCCCCTCCTCGGGATGCTCCTTATAATAAGGATCGATCATCACCTTTTTGATCAAGGGGAAAATGTTGTACTGAATGAGGAAGGAGCGAAAGGCCGGATACCAGAAGACATACAGCAAAATCATCACCGGCACGCCGATGGCCCAGTTCAGCAGCGTCAGCAGAAAGCCCAGGCCAAAAAGAAGCAACTGCACCCCGGTAATCAGCAGATTGCGCTTAAGGCCGAGAAAAGCGAAGATAAAGGCGTTTTTATAAATCTGTTTTATGGACAGGCGGAAGGTGATGATCATCATGCTTATATAATACTTGGCAAAGGTGAACACAAGCATGATGGAAAGCATGAAGGCCACCAGGATGTAATTGAGGATCCCCGGCCCCTGGCCCTCCTCATAAGCCATAAACAGCGGCGCCCCGAAAAACCAGAGGTCGAACACCAGCAGGGCGGTGACCGCCAGATTGATGAGCCCGATGGGCAGCGCCTGCTTCCAGTTCTTCTTGATGGTGTCGAAGAAATCGCCGGAGACGAAGGCGTGCTTCTCCCGGGCAAAATTGCGGGTGATATACGTCAGCCCCGCGTCGGCCAGCCCGCCCGTCACCACCGGGAGGTTCACCAGAACATAGAGCAGATTCGCCGTGCACAGCTTCCAGAATTTTCGGAAGTAGATTTCGAAAAAGACCACAAATCCCTTCTTTTTCGGTCCGTTTTTGTCGATGCCCGGCCCCGGCTTACTGTAATCGAATAGCCCTAAAAAACCCGCCAATGTCATCAAACTCCTTTTACATCCTACTGTTTCCCGCCCTGTCCCGGCAAGCGCCTACAAAAACCATCTGAGGAAAAACAGCCGCATCGTCACGTCCACCACGCCGGAGGCCAGCATAACCCCCAGGAACATGGCGAAACGGACGCAGTAAAGCTTAAAATCCTGCCATAAGCCGCCGCAATGGACCGACGGCAGCAACTGCCCGCTGAGCAGCAGCGTCATCCGCAGGGATTCCGAGCATCCCATCAATAGCGCGGCGGCCGCCAGCAGATTGTGGGGAATCACAAACAGCGCGGTGAAAAGAATCCCCGCCCCGCCGATGCCGTAATAATACGCCTCCGTCAGACCGACGCCCAGGCCGAAAAACAGGGGCACCAGCGCCGTCACCGGCGCGCCGCAGGCGGAAAGACCGCAAAGGAACAGCAGCGCCAGCAGCAAGAATACGGAAAAGCAGGAGGAACCCAAGGCGGCGGCCGCGCCCGCCAGCCCCTTTTCCACGGGACGCACCCGCAGGATCAGGGCCAAATCCCCTGTCAGCATATCGTGAGCGGCCAGGAAAACCAGACAGCCCCCCGCCACACCGCACAGAAACAAGACCAAAAACACCAGCAAACGGCGGTTTTCCGCCAAGAACGCCGCCACCGGCGCGCCGTAATCCCGGGTTGTCCGACTCATATGTACGCCTCCCCAAAAGATCCTTGTCCCTTCATACTATGCGGGGAAGCGGCGGAATATAACCCTGCTCTTTCGCTTGGCGATTGGCGGCGGGCTGAAGACACAGCCGGTGGAATTAGACATCGTCTTTTTTGGGGGCTGCATCCAGTATACCGTATTTTTTTCCATCCGGCAATATGGATTTAATGGGATCGCTCCTCCTGCTCCCCGGCCTGTGCATCCGCCAGCGCGGCCTTGATCATGATCGCGCATTCCAGCCGTTTTTTCTCCAGCTCGCAGGAAAGGGTGTGACTGTGCAGGATATCCCCCTCATACTGCTGGTTATTGGCGTTGCAGCCGCCGGAGCAGTAGAACTTGGCCCAGCACGCCCGGCACTTGTCCTTGCTGTAGACATTAGCCCGGGCAAACCGCGCCTTCGTCTCCAGATCGTATTCTCCGGTGAGGACGTCGCCCATCCGCCATTCCGGCTGGCCCACAAACTGATGGCAGGGGAACACCCCGCCGTCGGGATCCACCGCAGCGTATTCGTTGCCGCAGCCGCAGCCCCGCAGCCGCTTGATGGCGCAGGGCCCCTGATCCAGATCCAGCATAAAATGGAAAAAGTTGAAGCCCTTTCCGGTTTTTTTCCGCTCCAGCACAATCCGGGCCAGCCGGTCGTATTCCTCCCGGATGGCGGGAAGATCCTCCTCCGTGATGGAGAAGGGCAGCTTGGGATCGCTGATCACCGGCTCCACCGAAACCTGGGTGAAGCCCAGCTCCACCATATGCAGCACATCCTGTGAAAAATCCAGGTTGTTCTTAGTAAAGGTCCCTCGGACATAGTAGTCCTTATCCCCGCGCATCGCGACGAATTGCTGATACTTGGGCACAATGGTGTCATAGCTCCCCTTGCCGCCGGCGTTGGGACGCATGGCGTCGTTGATCTCCCGGCGGCCGTCCAAGGACAGCACCACATTGTGCATCTCCCGGTTGAGATACTCGTTAATCTCCGGATTCAGCAGCACGCCGTTGGTGGTGGTGGTGAAGCGGAAGCACTTGCCGTGCTTCTTCTCCAACGAACGGGCGTAGGCCACCGTCTCCTTCACCACTTCCCAGTTCATCAGCGGTTCTCCGCCGAAAAAGTCCAGTTCCAGGTTGCGCCGGCCGACGGATTTTTCCACCAGGAAATCGATGGCCGCCCGGGCCACCTCGGCGCTCATCACCTTGGGAACGCCGCCGTAAACGCCCTGCCCCGCGAAGCAATACCGGCAGCGCAGATTGCAGTCGTGGGAAACGTGCAGGCACATGGCCTTGAGCGGGGAGGAGACCATCCGGTCGGCGAACTGCTGGTAGTCGTCCTCGCTGAAAAGCTGTCCCGCCTCCTTTAAGGCGTACAGCTCCTCATAGGTTTCCGCGATCTCCTGGGGGGAATAGCGATCCCCCAGCGCCGCAGCCACGGACGCCGGACAGCTTTCCTCCATGTTTTCATCCAGTAGCTGCACCAGCTCGTAAGCGCAGCGATCCACCACATGGACGGCGCCGCTGTGTACGTCCAGGATTATACGGTAGCCGTTGTTTTCAAAAGTATGTATCATCTTGCCGGTTCCTTTCCTTTGCCGAATCCCCGAACATGTCAAAAGGGGATGCTGCAAAATCGGACGTTTTGCAGCATCCCTCTTCATCTGTTGCCCAACGGGAAATGGATTACTTCTCGCACTTCTGGTTGGCGACGGTGCAGGAAGTTTTGCAGGCGGACTGGCAGGAGGCCTGGCACTCGCCGCAGCCGCCCTTGACGGCGGATTCCTTCAGGTTCTGCTTGTTGATGGTCTGAATGTGTTTCATTTTCCTACTCCTCCATTGATATAAACTTATCTTCTTTTGCGCAGGTTGACGCCGATCACACCGCCCAAAGCGGACAAAACCAGCATCACCGCCAGCTTGACGAGAATATAGGCGCCGCGGATTTCCTTGAGGAAAGCGAAGCCGGCCAGCGCCACAAGGATGAACAGCAGCAGGCCGCAGGTCCCGCCTATCAGCAGCCCCTTTTCCTTGGCGATGCGCGCGGCGGCAAAGCCGCCGAAAAAGGCCCCCGCCGCGGCCGCCACGATCGCCATAGGGGTGATGGCCGCCTTGGGAATATCCTGGGACGCCACGATCGCCGCCATGACCGCCAGCAGCAAGGTGCAGCACAGCGCGCCGACCACGGCGCCGATGATCACGGGGCGCAGGAACCGCTTTACCATAGCCGAACTATCCTCTTTATGTGATTTCATACCGTTTCCCCTCCGCAGAATACTTACTTCATCATAAGCATATTCCGCGCAGGACAAATTTAGTACGCCCGGCCGAAATCAATCCTCAGATATCGTCGTCGTCATCGTCGTCATCGTCGTTGTCCGTGGAATCGTGGATCGTCTCAACGGAGTGGATCGCCCATTTCTTGATGGACATCTTGTTGCGGTCGGCACCGGTTTCGATGATGAGGCCGTCCTCCTTGACGTTCACCACGCGGCCACAGATGCCGCCGATGGTGGTGATTTCGTCCCCCACCCGAAGATTGTTGCGCATTTTCTGCTCTTCCTTCTGCTTCTTGCGCTGGGGACGGATCATGATGAAGTACATCAGGACGACGATCAGCACCAGCGGTCCAAAGGTGACCAGATAATACATCCAGTCTCCCCCTTGGGGAGTCGTCGCCGGAGCCGAGGTCTCCAATAAAAGCGTGGATAAATTGAACAAATTTCAGCACCTCCTAAAAATCTTTCTTATTATATCGGGTTTTCGCCGGGATAGCAAGCAAAACATAAAAAATTTACATATAAAGGAATAAAATCCGCCGGTTTTTAGATCCGCCGGTCCAGTACCTCGGCGTAACGCTGATAAAACGCCTCAAACGCACCCTGCTCCAGGCTTTCGCGGATTCTGGCCATCAGGGTATTGTAAAAGTACAGGTTGTGCGCGACGCAAAGCCGCATGGCCAGCATTTCCCCCGCCTTGAACAGGTGGCGGATGTAGGCGCGGGAATGACGGCGGCAGGTGGGGCAGTCGCATTCCTCATCCAGCGGCGCCAGATCCTTTTCGTATTTCTGGTTTAGCAGGTTCCGGTGGCCACTCCAGGTGAACACATGCGCGTGGCGGGCGTTGCGGGCAGGCATGACGCAATCGAACAGATCCACGCCCCGGCGCACCCCTTCCAGAATGTTCACCGGCGTTCCCACCCCCATCAAATACCGCGGCTTGTCCGCCGGCATGAAAGGCTCCACCGCCTCGATAATCCGGTACATCTCCTCGGTGGGCTCCCCCACCGCCAGGCCGCCGATGGCATACCCGTCCAGTCCCATGCCGGCGATCTCCCGCATATGGGAAATACGCAAATCGTCGAAGGTGCAGCCTTGATTGATGCCGAACAGCAGTTGCTCCCGGTTCAGGGTATCCGGGCAGCCGTTCAGCTTCTCCATCTCCCGCTGACAACGTTCCAGCCAGCGGGTGGTGCGGGCGCAGGAGGCTTTGGCGTAGGCGTATTCCGCCGGGTTCTCCACACATTCGTCGAAGGCCATGGCGATGGTGGAGGCCAGCCGGGACTGAATACGCATACTTTCCTCCGGGCCGATGAACAGCTTCCGGCCGTCCACATGGGAGGCGAAATGCACCCCCTCCTCCCGGATCTTGCGCAGCTTGGCCAGGGAAAACACCTGGAACCCCCCGCTGTCGGTGAGAATCGGCCCCTTCCAGCCGGTAAAGGCATGAAGCCCGCCCAGCTCCCGGACCAGTTCCTCCCCGGGCCGTACATGGAGATGGTAGGTATTGCAAAGCATCACCTGGCAGCGCAGCTCCGCCAGATCATAGGCCGAAACCGCCCCTTTGATGGCGCCGCAGGTCGCCACATTCATAAAGGCCGGCGTTTGAATCGTGCCGTGAGGGGTTTCAAATACGCCGCGGCGGGCGGCGCCGGTACGGGATAGGACAGTCATCTGGCTCATAGCGTTTCCTCCTGCCTTTTAAAGGCGGTTCTATTGTAGGGCCTCCCCCCTCCTTTTGTCAAGTGGAAGGGCCCGTGCCGCCCATTTCCCAAGCAAAACAATCCCGCCGGACCCACTGCATTTGGGAGAGGAATCCCCACACTGACGTCCCCGCCGCCCAAACTTTTGAAAAAGAGGCATACGGACAGGAGGGGCG
>CAKTTT010000033.1 GCA_934615635.1 uncultured Eubacteriales bacterium
TGCCCGAAAGCGTCATAGGGGATCATCTGCTTCCGGCAAGTAAAAAACCAAAACGGGTGCGGCTTTTTGATAGCCGCACCCGTTTTTACAGCCTTTGTTGCGGAACCTCACCATACGCTGCAATCCCCTTTTTATGCGTCATGGCGTCTTATAGTTCCCAGCAGCCGGTTTGCCTATAGGCATCCGCCCGTGCGTCCGCCCGGGCGGTGATCTCCCTGTCGAAGCCCATCAGCGCCAGCAGCCGAATCGCGTTCCGGGTTTGGGCGGCCCCGGGCATCAGGCGGTAATCGAAGGCGATGTTTCCGTCGACGATCCTCTCCTGAAAATGATATAGTGCGAAGCGGCTTTGCAGCAGCTCGCACAGCTCGATATCATGGGTGGCGGCCAGACAGAGGCAGCCGCGATGGGCCAGAGCCAGCAGCAGTTCGCTGGAGGCGGCGATCCTCTCGACGGTATTGGTGCCCCGCAGCACCTCGTCCACCACGCACAGCACCCGCTCTCCCCGGTCGGCCGCTTCAAAAATCCGGCGGATCGCCTTGATTTCGGTGACAAAGTAGCTTTCCCCGGCCAGGATGTCGTCCGACAGCGCCATGGAGCTGTAGATATGAAAGGCGGAGGCGGCATAAGAGGCGCACAGGGCGGTGCCGATGCTCTGGGCGAGAATCGCGTTCAGGGCGACGGTCTTTAGAAAGGTGGATTTGCCGGAAGCGTTGGAGCCGGTAAGCAGTATCGGCCGCGCCGCGTCCAGGGTATTGGGCACCGGATGGGACAGCAGCGGATGCATCATCCCCTCCGCCCGCAGGAGAGAAGGTTCCTCCGGGTCAAAGGACAGCGCCGGGTCGCAATACCCGGTGGCCGCCTTGCGGTAAGAGGCGACGGCGACGGCGGCGTCCAGGCTGCCGACATATTCATGGATGACGGACACCTCACGAGTTAAACGGCTCAACCGGTTTTTCAGCAGCTCGTAAAGGATCAGATCCAGCAGGAACAGGGAATTCAGCAGAAAGGCGAGCTCGTTGTTCGCAAGAAAGGACAAACCGCCCAAACGGGTGATGCCCTTTATGCCGCGCGCGGTGTTTGGAGGGAGGCCGTCGCGAAACGCCGGGTCCCCGGGCGCGATTTTGACGATGCGGTTATAGGCGGAGACGGTGGAGATGATCGCGTTCACAATGGGCAGGTTGTCCTCCAGCTGCCGGGTCATACGGATATGGTAGAAGGGAATGAAGAGAAGCAACAGCACAAAGAGGTAGGGGGCGAAGGAAAGGAAAGGGAGCAGCAGGCCGGAGAGCAGCAGCAGGGCCGGAAGCAGAAGGGACAGCCATAAACGGGCGGGACTGTGCCGGGAGGGGGCGAAGGATTCGATGGTCTGCGCCGCCCGGCGCTTCCCCACGGAGGAAAGGATCGTCTGTAGCTGCAGGCGAAAAGCGGGATGCGCCTCCATGTAAGTAATCAGGCCGTGCCGCCGCAGGTAGGTAGCCTCATCCAGAGCGGGGGTCCGCAGCCAGGCGTACAGCACCTGCTCCCCCGGCGTGCTGAGGGTATGATTCACCCGGCGGAAAACGTCGTCCATCGACAGATCGTACCAGGTGGTTTCATCCAGGTGAAAAACAGCGGGCGCGGCCCGCCGCCTGTGATCGAAGTATCCCCGGATATAATCGATTTCCTCCCCATCCGGGTAGTCCGCGGGTCTTTTCCCGAAGCTGGCTTCCAGCCGCGCTTTTCGTTTGGCCTGGGTTTCCATGCGACCCCTCCTTTGCTGGCGACAGCCTCCAATGTGTTTACCAGTATACCAGATAACAGCGGAAAAGAATAGGGGGGCGGAAAACGGAGGGGAGCCGGTGCGCGGACGGTTCCCCACGTTTGCTTGCTTCCGCTTGATCGGTACAAAATAGCAAGGCCTGCCATAAAGCCGCCTTTTCATCTGCTTCTAGGGCGGACCGGCCAAATGATGGGGAATATGACGCGATGGGAAAATAAAGGGGAAAAATCCCGTCGTTCCCAAGCGGGTATTCCCGAGCGCGTATGGCTGTTTCCCGGATGTCAGGCCGCCCATGACAACGGCAAGCCCCGGAAGGGCATGAAACCTTACGGTCATGCCCTTCCGGGGCTTGCTGCCGGCGGGAAATAGAAGCCGATCGTTTTATACGACGGCCGGTGCCTTTTCCTTCAGGCTGGCCGCGATCATGCGGGCGCATTTATAGACGTCGCCGCCGCCCATGGTCAGCACCAAATCGCCCGGCTCCGCATTTGCCGCTACATAGGCGGTGATTTCCGGGAAGGTGGGGAGATAGAGGGCGCCGGGGATGCGGTCGGTGATCTGGGAAGAGGAGACGTGGACCGTGTTTTCCTCCCGGGAACCCATTATATCGCTGACGATCACCCGGTCCGCCAGGGAAAGGGATTCCACAAAGCCGTCCAGATGTCTGGCGGTGCGGGTAAAGGTGAAGGGCTGGAAAACAGCCCATACCCGCTGATAGCCCATTCCTTTGGCGGCGCTGATGGTGGCGCTGATCTCAGTGGGATGGTGGGCGTAGTCGTCGGCGATGGTCACGCCGGAAAAGGTGCCCAGGAACTCGAACCGCCGTCCCGCGCCGTGAAAGCTTTCCAGCCCGTCGGCGATCTGCTCCGCCGTGGCGCCGCAGAGGTTGGCGGCGGCGGCGGCGGCCACGGAATTGGCGATGTTGTGCTTGCCCGGCACCCCCAGGCGGATATGGGCCTGGAACACGCCGTTATGGATCAGGTCGTATTCGCCGTAGGAGCCGTCGTGAACCGCGATGTTCCGGGCGTGCCAGGGGTAGCGTTCGTCCAGGCCGTAGAGGATCACCGGCTTCTCCGTGATCCCCTCCAGCGCCTTGCGGGTGTTCTCGTCGTCGCCGTTGGCGAGGATGACCCGGGAGGCGCCGGACGCGAAGCGGCGGAAGGAGGCGATAACGTTTTCCAACGAGCCGAAATAATCCAGATGGTCTGCATCCACGTTGAGAACCACCGCCACGTCGGCGGCCATGGAGAGATAGTGATCCTGGAATTCGCAGGCCTCGCACACCATGGTGTCGCTGCGGCCCGCACGGCCGTTGGCGTTGATGAGGGGGAGGCGCCCCCCGATGAACAGGGTGGGATCCAGCCCCGCCTGCAGCAGGATCTGCGAAATCATGGAGGTGGTGGTGGTTTTGCCGTGGGTGCCCGCCACCGCCACGGTGTTGGGATACCGGCGGGTGATCATCCCCAGCAGCTTGGCCCGCTCCAGCAGGGGAATGCCGCGTTCCCTGGCGGCGGCCAGCTCCGGATTGGCGGCGTTGACGGCGGCGGTGAACACCACCAGCTCCGCATTCCCGACGTTTTCCGCCGCGTGGCCCATCTGGATCGGGATTCCCAGGGAGCGCAGCCGGTTCACGTTATCCGATTCGTTAACGTCGGAACCGGTGAGCGTGTAGCCGAGAGTATGGAGGATTTCCGCCAGCGGGCTCATGCCCGATCCGCCGATCCCCACAAAATGAATCCGCTTGACGGAATGAAGGATGTCTTTATCGTTGTCCATGCTGTACCATGCCTTTCCGCCGGTATCGGGAGCCGGCGCTTGAAAATATACGGCGTTCCGCCTCCCGCGTCCGCGCGGCGAGAAGCGCGGGACGATTTCCGATGGAGGGAGGCATAGAAACTGCATGACTATTATATTGCCCCGCGAAGGAAAATGGAACACCTTTTTTCTATTTTATCCAATATTTCCACGCGCTAATCGGGAATTATAAATTATCCCGGCCAATCGGCGGGCGGTTCCCTTATTTCGACGAAATCCGATTTTTTGCATTGAAAATTACACGATATCTTGGTATACTGAAAGAATCAGCAGCTATTGCAAAAAGCGGTTCAACGCGGCGAAAGGGTAATCGGGCTTATGGCTTTCATACAAAGGATCACAGAGGCGGAGCTGGCGCTCCAGCAGGCGTACGGCGCGCGCGTCCGCGCTCTTTACGAGGCGCGAGGGGAAGCGGTCGCCCCGCTGGCCTGCGTGCGGACCTTCGGCTGCCAGCAGAATGTGTCCGATTCGGAGCATATCAAGGGTATGCTGGCGCAGATGGGCTTCGGCTTCACCGAGGATGCGGAAGCGGCGGATCTGATTCTCTTCAACACCTGCGCGGTGCGGGAGCACGCGGAGGACCGGGTGTTCGGCAACGTGGGTGCGCTCAAGGCGCTCAAGCGCCGCAAGCCCCGGCTGCTGATCGCGCTGTGCGGCTGCATGGTGCAGCAGCCCCATGTGGCGGAAAAAATCCGGGTCAGCTACCCCTTTGTGGGGCTGGTTTTCGGCACCCATGTCCTCCACCGCTTTCCGGAGCTTTTATGGGACGCGCTTTCCCAGGACCGCCGGGTGATCGAAACGCCGGAGTGCGACGGGGTGCTGGCGGAGGGGATCGACGTGCGGCGGGACGGGAATTTCAAGGCCTGGCTGCCCATCATGTACGGCTGCAACAATTTCTGCACTTACTGTGTGGTGCCCTACGTCCGCGGCAGGGAACGCAGCCGCGATCCGGAGGACGTGCTGGCGGAGGCGCGCCGGCTGGTGGCGGAGGGCTATAAAGAGATCACCCTGCTGGGGCAGAACGTCAACTCCTACGGCCGGGGAGAGGCGCACGGGGTGGATTTCCCCGCTCTTTTGCGGCGGATCAACGCCATCGAGGGGGATTTTCTCATCCGCTTCATGACCTCTCATCCCAAGGACGCCACGCCGGAGCTGTTCGACACCATCGCCGCGTGTGAAAAGGTGTCCCGGCATTTCCACCTGCCCTTTCAGTCGGGCAGCAACCGGGTGCTGCGGAGGATGAACCGGGGCTATACCCGGGAGCAGTATCTGGGGCTGATCGACTACGCCCGCAAGGCGGTCCCCGGCATCGCTTTCACCAGCGACGTGATCGTGGGCTTCCCCGGGGAGACGCGGGAGGATTTCGAGCAGACGCTGGACCTGATCCGCCGGGTGAATTTCGTTTCCCTCTTCACCTTTATCTTTTCTCCCCGGGAGGGGACGCCGGCCGCCTCCATGCCGGATCCCATTCCGGCGGCGGAAAAGTCCGCCTGGTTCCGGGAGATGAACGAGGTGCAGGAGGCGCTGGCCGCCGACCGGCTGGCGGGGATGGTGGGAACCGTCCGCCGGGCGCTGATCGAAGAGCGGTGCGAGGGCTACCTGGAGGCGCGGCTGCCGGAAAATATCGTCATCCGGGTGGATGAAGGGGACGCGCCGGTGGGAAGCTATGCCTTGGTGGAGATCACCGGGGCGAAAAGCTGGATACTCATGGGAAGAATTCTTCCACAACAAGCATAAAGGAGCAAGAAAAATGGATCAGATTTTGGATTTGGCGAGAGAGCTTGGCTATTCGATACAGCAGGACGAGCGGTTCATCCGCACCCAGCTCGCCCAGGCCGCCGCGGACGAGGACGAGGAGCTGCAGGGCCTGATCGGAGAGTTCAACCTCAAGCGCATCGCCTACAACGCGGAAAACAACAAGGAGGGCAAGGATGCGGAAAAGCTCTCCCGGCTGGACGGGGAGATCCGGGAGATATACAGCCGGCTGATGATGAATGAGCATATGGCCGCCTACAACGACGCCAAGACCGAGCTGGACAAGCTGGTCAACCAGATCGCCACCATCGTCACCATGTCCGCCCAGGGGGAGGACCCGGAAAGCATCTCCGCCGAGGGCTGCGGCGGCAATTGCGCGGGCTGCAGCGGCTGTCACTGAGCCGGCCGGCATAAACGCGCGCAGGAAGGAAGGGGATCCGCATGGCGGAAATGACGCCGATGATGAAGCAGTATTTTGAGATCAAGGAGCAGCATCCCAACTGCATCCTGTTCTTCCGGCTGGGCGATTTTTATGAGATGTTCTTCGACGACGCCAAAACCGCCTCCCAGGAGCTGGAATTGGTTTTGACCGGACGGGACTGCGGGCAGGAGGAACGGGCGCCCATGTGCGGCGTTCCTTTCCATAGCTGCGAATCCTATATCGCCCGGCTGGTGGCCAAGGGGTATAAGGTGGCCATCTGCGAGCAGATGGAGGATCCGGCCCTGGCCAAGGGCCTGGTCAAGCGGGATGTGATCCGGATCATCACCCCCGGCACCGTGATCGAGGGGAGTATGCTGGATGAGGGGAAGAACAACTACCTCTGCACCCTGTTCATCGGCGATGGAGCGGGGGAGGCGGGGCTATGCTTCGCCGACTGTTCCACCGGCGAGATCCATCTGACCCGGATAGCCGGGGACGACGTGCTGCTGCGGGTCAACAACGAGCTAGGGCGTTTCTCCCCCCGGGAACTGCTGCTCAACGACACAGCGGCGTCTCAGAAGCCGGTGGTGGACTTCATCAGCAACCGCCTGGGGGCCAGGCCGGATACGGCGGATCCCTCCGCCTTCGATTACAACAAGGCGGAGGAGACCATCCTGCGGCATTTCCACGCGGACAGCCTGGAGAAGCTGGGGCTGCGGGAGCAGTTTTCCGCCGTCCGGGCGCTGGGCTGCGCGCTGGGATACCTTTATGAGACCCAGATGAACGGCCTGGAGCGGATGAACAACCTGGACGTGTACTCCGACGTGCAGTTTATGCGGCTGGATCTCACCGCCCGGCGGAATCTGGAGCTGCTGGAAACCATGCGCAACAAGGAAAAGCGAGGCTCCCTGCTGGGGGTGCTGGATCATACCCGCACCGCCATGGGCAAGCGGCTCATGCGAAGCTGGATCGAGCAGCCGCTGATCAACCCCGCCCAGATCAGCCGCCGCCACAACGCGGTGGATGAGCTGGTGCACGACACGGTCATGCGGGGAGAGCTGACGGATAAGCTGTCGGATATCTACGATCTGGAGCGGATCATGACCCGGATCGTCTACGGCAGCGCCAACGCCAAGGAGCTGCGCTCCCTTTCCCGGACCATCCGCTGCATGGCCCCCATCAAGGAGCGGCTGCAGGAGGTCAAATGCGCTTTCCTCAGCGAGATCTGCCGGGATATAGACCCTCTGGAGGATATCTTTGCTCTCATCGAGCGGGCTATTGTGGAGGATCCGCCCTTTTCTGTGCGGGAGGGCGGTATGATCCGGGAGGGCTACAGCGAGGAAATCGACGAGCTGCGGTTTGAGATGTCCGACGGCAAGGGCGTCATCGCCCGGGTGGAGGCCCAGGAGAAAGAGCGCACCGGCATCAAGAACCTGAAGGTAGGCTACAACCGGGTTTTCGGCTATTATATCGAGGTGTCCCGCTCCTATGCCGACCAGGTGCCGGAAACCTACATACGCAAGCAGACCCTGGCCAACGCCGAACGGTATATCACCCAGGAGCTCAAGGAGCTGGAGACCCGCGTCTTGGGCGCCAAGGATCGGGTGGTGGCGCTGGAATACCAGCTTTTCACCGAGATCCGCACCAAGGTGGCGGGGGAGCTGCACCGCATTCAGGCCACGGCTCAGGCCATCGCCCGGCTGGACGTGCTCTGCTCCTTCGCGGAGGTATCGGTGCGAAACGGGTACACCCGGCCGCTGGTGGATCTGCAGGGGCGGATTGAAATCAAGAACGGCCGGCATCCGGTGGTGGAGGTTATTCAGGACGCCCCCTTCGTGCCCAACGACACCTATCTGGACAACCATGAAAACCGGATCGCCCTGATCACCGGGCCCAATATGGCGGGTAAATCCACCTATATGCGGCAGACGGCGCTGATTGTGCTGATGGCGCAGATCGGCTGCTTCGTTCCGGCGGAAAGCGCCACCGTGGGGATCGTGGACAGCATTTTCACCCGGGTGGGCGCTTCGGACGATCTGTCCGCGGGGCAGTCCACCTTCATGGTGGAGATGAGCGAGGTGGCGGCCATCTTGAAAAATGCCACGGCGGACAGCCTTATCATCTTCGATGAAATCGGCCGCGGCACCTCCACCTTCGACGGCATGAGCATTGCCCGTGCGGTGCTGGAGTATGTGGCCAGCGCCAAAAAGCTGGGGGCGAAGGCGCTGTTCGCCACCCATTATCACGAGCTGACCGCCGTGGAGGCGGAGATCGACTGCATCAAAAACTACAACATCGCCGTGAAAAAACGAGGGGACGACATCACCTTCCTGCGCCGGATCGTCCGGGGCCCCGCCGACGACAGCTACGGCATCGAGGTGGCCAAGCTGGCCGGTATCCCCGACAGCGTGGTGGCCCGGGCCAAGGAGATTCTGAAGCAGCTGGAAAACGGGGATATGGAGACCGCCGGCCCCCGCGGCGACCGGTTTGAATCGGAGGACGGCCAGCTCTCCCTGCTGCCGGCGGGGGATAACGAGCTGGTCCGGCGGCTCAAGGAGATGGACGTCAACACGCTGACCCCCATCGAGGCGCTGCAGACGCTGTACGAGCTGTGCAAGGAAGCGGCCCGCTACTGAAGAAAAGACGGACGACGGAAAGGGAGGCGGCGATATGCCTAAGATTCAGGTGTTGGACAAGCATACGGCGGAGCTGATCGCCGCCGGCGAGGTGGTGGAGCGGCCCTCCTCCGTGGTGAAGGAGCTGCTGGAAAACGCCATCGATGCGGGGGCGACCACCGTAACGGTGGAAATCCGCGGCGGCGGCGTGCGCTTCATCGGCATCACCGACAACGGCTGTGGAATCGCCCGGGAGGACGTGCCCACCGCCTTCTTGCGCCACGCCACGAGCAAGGTGCGCACTGAGCGGGATCTGGAGTCCATCGGCACCCTGGGATTCCGGGGGGAGGCGCTGGCTTCCGTGGCAGCGGTGTCCCGGGTGGAGCTGCTGACCCGCACGGCGGAGGAAATCGCCGGGACCCGCTGCCTGCTGGAGGGCGGGGAGAACCCGCGGCTGGAGGACGCCGGCTGCCCTCAGGGAACGACAATTCTCGTGCGGGATTTGTTTTATAATGTCCCCGCCCGGATGAAATTTCTCAAAAAAGACGTCAGCGAAGGGAACGCCGTCGCCGGAGTGGTGGACCGGATCGCCCTCTCTCATCCCGAGATATCCGTTCGGTTTATCCGGGAGGGGCGGGAGGAGCTGCTCACGCCGGGGGACGGGGATCCCCGCGCCTGCGTTTATGCCGTTTTCGGCCGGGATTTCGCCGCCAGCCTGATTCCGGTGGCGTACGCCCTGGGCGGCATCCATGTCCGCGGTTTTGTCAGCAAGCCGGCCGGCAGCCGCGCCAACCGCACCATGCAGCATTTTTTCATCAACGGCCGCTATGTCAAGACCAAGACGGCCATGGCCGCGCTGGAGCAGGCTTTCAAGGGCTCCATTATGGTGGGAAAGTTCCCTGCCTGCGTGCTGTACTTGGAGATGCCGCCGGAAACGGTGGATGCCAATGTGCATCCCGCCAAGATCGAGGTGCGCTTCGTCCAGGAAAAGCCGGTGTTCGACGCGGTTTACCACGCGGTGAAGTCAGCGTTGGAGAAGGGGGACGCCCCCAAGCAGGCCGTGCTGCCTGTCAGGGTTCCCATGGCGTCCCCGGGCCTCTCCGGGGTGCAGACCCATTTTGAAGCACCGGCCCCCCCTCCCGCCGCGGGACCCACGGCGCGGGAGAACGCCGCCGCGGTTTCCAGGGATATGCTGGATGCGCTGATGGACGGGGATCCGTCTCCCGCCGTTTCCCCGCCCGGCTTCCAAGCTGCTCCCGGTACCGGGAAAACCGGCCGGGTTCCTCTCCCCCGGCATACCGTCCGGCCGCTGCGGGACTCCACCCCGGATTATTACGTCGGCGGATCCGTATCGGTGGATATTCTGCGTACGAATCCCAGCGGACCGCCGGCAAAAGCGGCGGAGAAAAAAGAAGAGCCGCCGGCTGCTGCGCCGGAGGAGGCCGCGGAAGAGGAGCTTCCCGCCGTCCGCTATGTGGGGGAGGCGTTCCATACCTATATTATCGCGCAGCTGGGAGACTCCCTTTTTATCATCGACAAGCACGCCGCCCATGAGCGGATGCTGTACGACCGGCTGCGGGAATCGGCCAAGCAGGAGGCGCAGCTTTTGCTGGAGCCGGCGGCCGTAACCCTGAGCCGGGAGGAATACACCGTCCTCCTTTCGGTGCAGAAGGAGCTGGCGGAGGCGGGCTTCGAGGTGGAGGATTTCGGCGGCGGCGCGGTGCTGGTGCGCACGGTTCCCATGATGCTGGACGGCTGCGACGCGGCGGCCGCCATACAGGAAATCGCCGGCGGCCTGCTCTCCGGAAGGCAGGAGATCGCCATGGACAAGCTGGATTGGATCTATCATTCCACCGCCTGCCGGGCCGCCGTCAAGGGCGGAGACGAAAGCCGTCCGGAGGAGCTGAAGGCTCTGGCCGAGCGGGTGCTGCTCAGGGACGACGTCCGTTATTGTCCCCACGGCCGTCCCGTTTGCTTTGAGCTGACCCGCAAGGAACTGGAAAAACAGTTCGGCCGTATCGTATAAAGGAGATACCATCCCATGGCGCAATTACAGCGAATCCCCCTGCCCGTGGTGGCGGGGCCCACCGCCTCCGGTAAAACGGGGCTGGCGGTTGCACTGGCAAAAAAGCTGAACGGCGAAGTCGTTTCGGCGGATTCCATGCAGATCTACCGGGAGCTGTCCATCGGAACGGCCCGCCCGACAGAGGAGGAAATGCAGGGCATCCCTCATCATCTGATGGGCTTCCTGCCGCTGGAGGCTTCCTACAGCGTCGCCCGGTATACACAGGACGCCAAAGCGGCCATCGACGGGATATGGCAGAGAAAAAAGCAGCCCATCCTCTGCGGTGGGACTGGATTATACATACAGGCGCTGACCGAGAATCTGCAGTTCCAGCAGGAGCCGGCCGGCGGAGGAGAGGTGCGCCGGGCGCTGCAGGAGCGGGCGCGGCGCGAGGGGGGAGAGGCCCTTCTGCGGGAGCTGGCGGCGGTGGATCCCCGGACGGCGGAACGGCTGCATCCCAACGACGTTACCAGGATCGTCCGCGCGCTGGAGCTAACGGCCACCACCGGTATTACCATGAGCGAGCAGTACAGCCGTTCTAGAAGGGAGCCCTCTCCCTATGAGGTGTGCCTGCTGGTGCTGGACGTCCGGGATCGGGCCGTGTTGTACGACAGGATCAACCGGCGGGTGGAGAAAATGGCGGAGCGGGGGCTTCTGGAAGAGGCGCGGCGGGCTTTGTGTCTGGCGCCCGGATCCACGGCGCTGCAGGCCATCGGCTACAAGGAGCTGGCCGCCTATTTCAGCGGCGGACTTTCACTGGAGGAAACGCTGGAGCATTTGAAGCGGCAGACCCGCCGCTATGCCAAGCGGCAGCTAACCTGGTTTCACCGCATGTCCGCCGCCCGCTTCCTGTACATCGACGAATATGAGGACGAGGCGGCGCTACAGGAGGCCGCCCTGCGGGCGATCGAGGAATATTTTGGACGGAGAGAGGAAGGGGAGAGAGGGTAATGGACAACTTTATCAAAAAGATTCTCACCCTCCTCATGGCCGGTTTTCTGCTGTGCTATGTGGGATATCAGGCTTTTCAGGTGTTTTATACGCCCATCAAGGCGGAAACTGTCTATTCCCACACCATGTATGAAACCGTGGATACCCAGGGATTTGTTATCCGCAATGAAACGCCGGTATCCCAGAATGTGGAGGGATATGTCTACTACACGGCGGAAAACGGAAGCCGGGTGGCGAAGGACGGCGTTATCGCCCATATCTATGAGAATGAGGAGCAGGCCCGCATACAGCGACAGATCCTCCAGCTCGAGGAGCAGATCAGCGCGCTGGCGGTGCTGCAATCCCAGGCCGCGGCCAATCCGATTCAGTTGGAGCTGATCAACAAGCAGATCGACAACGCCTTGTCCGAACTGGTCGCCGCCACCAATACGCCGATTTACGACAGCTTATATGATACCCACGCCCGGCTGCTTTCCCTTTTGAACAAGCGGCAGATGACGATTGGCAAGGTGGACAGCTTTGCGGACCGGATCGCTTCGCTGACTGAGAAGAAGAACAGCCTGCAGGGGCAACTGAATGTTTCCACCCAATCCATCCAATCTCCGGTGGCCGGCTATTTTGTCAGCCAGGCGGACGGCCTGGAGGATGTAGTGGACTACGACAAGGCATTGAGCCTTACAACGGAAGAGGTGAACGCGGCGCTGAACGCCGCGCCCAAGGCGGTGGACGACGCCACTGTCGGTAAGGTGGTGGGGGATTACGAGTGGTATCTGGCCTGCGTGCTCTCCGCCCAGGAGGCGGGGAGCGTGAAGGAGGGCGCTTCCCTGACGGTGCTGCTCCCCTTTGTGTCCGACGAGGCGGTGCCTGTAACGGTGGCGGCTGCCAATCGGGACAAGGACGGCCGGGTGGCGGTGGTTTTTAAATGCACCTATATGTCCAAGGAGCTCTCGTCGGTGCGGCGGGAACCCATCCAGATCCAGGTGAAGCGTCACGAGGGGCTGCGGGTTCCCACTTCCGCGATTCAAGCCAACGAGGAGCATCAGCCGGGGGTGTATGTCCGCTCGGGCAACACCATTCTGTTTAAAAAGATCGTGATCGAGTACAGCACCGCCGCCTATTCCATCTGCAAGCCCTTCTCCACCATTCAGGCGGAGGCGCTGGCGGACGATCCGGAGGCGAAGCTGCGGGAAAGCGACTATCTGAAGCTGTATGACGATATCGTAACGGAAGGGAAGGGGCTATATGACGGAAAAATCATCCGTTGACCGGCCGGAGCAGGAGGCTTTCGCCGCCCGGCTGCGGGACAATCTCGCGAGAATCCGGGAGGAGATCGCCGCCGCCTGCGCCGCCTGCGGCCGCGCGGAGGAGGAGATCACCCTGCTGGGCGTCACCAAAACCGTTCCGGCCGACCGGATCAATATGGCCATCGAGGCGGGGATTGACCGCATTGGGGAAAACCGGGTGCAGGAATTCCTCCAAAAGCGGGAGGAGCTGCGGCTGGAGGGGGTCGGCGTCCATCTGATCGGTCATCTGCAGACCAACAAGGTGGAACGGATTGTGGGCCTGGTGGACAGAATCGAATCGGTGGACAGCCTGCGGGTGGCCCAGGCCATCGATGCGGCCTCCCGGAAAAGAGGGATCGTCACCGAGGTGCTGGTGGAAGTGAACATCGGCGGGGAAGAGGCGAAATCCGGCGCCGCGCCGGAGGAGACGGAGGAGCTGCTCTGCCGGATGGCTGAAATGCAGGGCCTGCGCGTCCGCGGTCTGATGACGGTGCCGCCTATCGCGGACACCGAAAGGGAGCGCAGAGGATATTTTTCCCGTATGAAGAAACTGTTTGTTGACATACGGGATAAAAACATAGATAATATTCATATGGATGTCCTGTCCATGGGCATGTCCGGCGATTATGTTCAGGCGATACGGGAGGGTTCCACCGAGGTACGGATCGGCTCCGCGCTTTTCGGCAGCCGGGTGTATCCGCCGGCATAACGTCATCATTATAAACAGGAGGTTTACCAACATGGGACTGTTTGACAAGATCAAGGGATTTATCGGAGATCCGGAGGAAGAGGACGATCTGGACATGGAGATGGACGACGAGATGGATTTCGTCTCCAAGAACGAGGATTCCACCGAAGCGTTTTCCGCCAGCACCGATACCACCAAGCGGAACAACAAGGTCGTGAACATACATGCCACAGCGCAGTTGCAGGTGGTGCTGGTCAAACCCGAGCGTTTTGATGACGCCAGCACGGTGGCCGATCACCTCAATGCCAAGCGGACGGTGGTGCTGAACCTGGAATCCGCCAACAAGGATGTCGCCCGCCGGATTCTGGATTTCCTCAGCGGCGTCGCCTATGCCAACGACGGCCAGATCAAGAAGGTGGCCAACTGCACCTTCATCATCACCCCCTACAACGTGGGGATCATGGGCGACCTGCTGGATGAGCTGGAGAACAATGGGCTTTACTTCTGATCGGGACAAGGAGGACGCTCTCCTCACCGCCCGGCTGGAGGACGCCCTGCGTCTTTGCCGGGATCGTTACCGGCCGCAGTTTGTCGGGTTCCTGGATGAACGGCAGCGGGCCTTGGCCCAAACGCTGGAAAGGCGGCTGGGAGAGGTGTCTCTGTGCTTCTATGGCGGCCGCGCGGATGCCGAGCGGGTGGTGGCGGGCTTTTTTCCCGCCTTTATGGAGCCGGAGCGGGCGGCGTTTCCCATCGTTCCGCTCTCCTTCCGCTACCGGAAGGGGGAAAGACTGCAGCATAGAGACGTTTTGGGCGCCCTGCTGTCCTGCGGCATCCGCCGGGACAAAATCGGAGATATTCTTTGCGGCGACGGCCTGACCGTCGTTTTTGCGGATACGGAGATCGCTTCCTTTCTGTGTGATCAGATCCGGACGGTGCGCAACGAGGGCGTTTCGGTCGTTCGGGGCGTGGAGGGGGAGCTGCCCGAGGCCCGTCAGTTCCGGGAGCTGCGGGACACCATCGCTTCCCCCAGGCTGGATGCGGTGGTCAGGGTCGCCGTGGGCGCTTCCCGGGAGGAAGCGGCCCGCCGGATTGAGGCGGGGCTGGTTTCCCTCAACCATAAGCCCTGCGGCAGCGTTTCCGCGCCGGTGCAGGAGGGGGATATCCTGTCCATCCGCGGCTCCGGAAGGTTCCGCGTGGCGGAGCTGGGACCGCCCACCAGAAAAGGACGGCTGTTTTTGACCTTACAAAAATATATTTAACGGAAGGGAGTCTCATCATGCTAACCCCTGATGACATCCGCAACATCACCTTTACCAAAACGATGGGCGGTTACAAAACCGTTGAAGTGGATACATTCATCGACCAATGCGCCGACACGGTTGCCGCGCTGGAGAAGGAAAAGGCGGAGCTGTCCAAAAAGCTGGAGGTGCTGGCGGATAAGCTGGTGGAATACCGCAACGAGGAGGACAGCATCCGCACGGCGCTGCTCAGCGCCCAGCGGCTGGGGGACACCGTTGTGCGGGAGGCCAACCACAAGGCCGGGCTGATTCTGGACGACGCCAACATCAAGGCGGAGAAGATCGTGGAGACCGCCCGGAAGAATATCACCGACGAGGAGGCGGAGCTGCTGCGCATCCGCAAGGAGGTGTCCAATTTCAAGTCCCGTATGCTTTCCATCTATCGGGAGCATCTGGCGCTGATCGACGTGCTGCCCGATCTGCGGGAGGAGCAGGAGGAGAAAGCGGAGCCGGAGCAGCCGGCTGATGAAGAGGGACCCGCCGCCGAGGAGGCGGGCGTACCGGCGCCGTCCGCTCCCGAGACGGAGACGCCGCCTACCCAACCGGTCCCGGTCGCAGCGGAACCGGCCCCGGTATTTGAGCCGGTGGTGGAGGCTCCGGTGACGGTTGTCGCCCAGGAGCGGACCTTCGCGCTGAATATCCCGGAGATCGAGGATGAGGAGCCGGTACCCATGGCGGTGGGAGCCGCGGCGGCGGAACCGGAGGAAACCGCGGGAAATCCCCGCTTTGCCAACCTGAAGTTTGGCGATGAATACGATATCAGCAAGGACGACAACGAGCCCAAGGGCTTTTTTCGGCGGAGGAAATAACATCGCCGGCCGTTCTATCAAGCCATATGTCGAGGAGTAGAGTACATGCTGCAAATCATCATACTGGCGGCGACCGCGCTGCTGGTGGGAATCGATCAGCTGACCAAATGGCTGGCGGTGGAGTATCTGCAAGAGGGAGAGCCATTTCCGATTATTGACGGTGTGTTTGAGCTGCTCCTCCACAAAAACCCGGGCGCGGCCTTCGGGCTCTTTGAAGGGCAGCGGTGGCTGTTCATGGGGATCACCGTGGTGGTCATCGTCGTGCTGGCCGCCATTCTCATGTCCGGCAAGTATCGCCAGTACCGGCTGGTAAACCTCAGCGGGACGCTGATTATCGCCGGGGGCATCGGCAACATGATCGACCGGGTGCGGCTGGGTCATGTCATCGATTTCCTATATTTCCGGCTGATCGATTTTCCAATTTTCAATTTTGCGGACTGCTGCGTCGTTATCGGCGCTCTGCTGCTGCTGATCTTCTTTTTCTTTATTTATAACGAGGACAAAAATGGACTGGACAAGAAGGCCGGCAGAAGGGACAAGGCGGCCTTAGAGAGCGCGGAAAGCGCGGCGGCGGAGGAGACGAGGGATGCCGGAGCGACGGATATTGGAGCCGGAGAGGGAAAAGACGGGCCAGAGGCTTGACTGCTATCTCTCCGAAGCGTTGGAGGTCACCCGTTCGGCGGTTCAGAATTGGCTGGAACAGGGACTGGTCCGGGTAAACGGCCGCCCCCAGGAGAAGAACTACCGGCTCCGGGAGGGCGACCGGATCGAAGCGGAGCTTCCCGCGCCCGCGCCCTGCCAGGCGGTGGCGGAGGATATTCCGCTGGATATCGTGTATGAGGATGATGATCTCCTGGTGGTGAACAAGCCCAAGGGCATGGTGGTACACCCTGCCGCGGGAAATCCGTCGGGAACGCTGGTCAACGCGCTGCTGGCCCACTGCGGCGATAGCTTGTCGGGCATAAACGGCGTGCTGCGCCCGGGTATTGTCCACCGGATCGATAAGGATACCAGCGGCCTGCTGATTGTGGCCAAAAACGATTTTGCCCATCAGGGGCTGGCGGAGCAGATCAAGGCGCACAGCTTCGATCGGATCTATGAAGCGGTGGTGTGCGGACATCTGCGGGAGGCCGCCGGAAGGGTGGACGCGCCCATCGGCCGTCATCCCGTCCATCGCAAGAGGATGGCGGTGACCGACCGCCATTCCCGGCAGGCCGTCACCCATTATGAAACCATCCGGGAGTATCCCGGCTATGCCTATATCCGGCTGCGGTTGGAAACCGGCCGCACCCATCAGATTCGGGTGCATATGGCTTATCTGGGGCATCCGGTGGCGGGAGACGAGGTGTATGGCAAACCGCTGCCCGGGCTGCAGGGGCAGTGCCTCCACGCCAGGGGAATCGGCTTCCGCCATCCCCGCAGCGGGGCATATCTGCACTTTACCAGTCCGCTGCCCGCTTATTTTACGGCGTTCCTTGAGCAAATTGCCAAGGATTAGGCGGCGGGAGAAGAGGGTTTTCGGGAAATTGCCCTTTGCTATTTTCGAGAAAATAGGATATACTGTTT
>CAKTTT010000034.1 GCA_934615635.1 uncultured Eubacteriales bacterium
GAGCGGGAGTGTTGTTGGTGAGGATATCGGTGACGGTCAGCTCCCCGCTTCCCACCGGGGAGGTGATGGTCCGCCGTACCTCCAGGGAGTGGCCGAACAGCCGGGTTTCCTGGATCCGTCCCCCCACCTCGATCACCGCGTGATCCGCTACCCGCCCGAAGCATTGGTCGGCGGAGAGGTTGTGATACCGCCCGTGGAGGGGCTGCCAGACGCCGTCCGCATCCCGGTTGGCCGGGCCGGTGGACAGCAGCCCGCAGGTGTAGAGCATCCCCCCTGTGAAGGTGTGGGTAAAATCCTCTTCAAAGGGATGGCTGCCGTAGGGGGAAACATACCCGTTTTTCGCCAGGAAACTGACGTTGACCCCCCGGTAGCTCAGACAGCCGATATCCAGCCCGTTGTCGGCCGTCACCTCATAGCTGAGTCCGCCGCCGGTCTTCACCTGATACATCGCCGTGCCGCGGGCCTTGCCTTCATCCACCGTCACCCTCGTCACACTGTAGAGCTGATCGGTGCTGCCCACCCGCCGCAGCCGGTCCGCCACCGGCATTTTCTGTAAAGAATCCATTGCCGCGCTCCTTTCGTTTCTTCCGGCGCTTTTGTTGAATCGTCCTGCCGAAATCATCCTGCCGAGCCGCCATCGTGTATCGATACACGATGGCGGAATACACCACCTGGAAAGTTCCGGTTCCACGGATTCAGTGTATCATGCTTCCCATTCCCTGTCAAGCGCGGGGAGGCCGCCGGAAGCAAAAATGATTTGCTTTTTTTTCGCCTCCTTGGTACACTGATTTTGCAGGGAAGAAGGGGGGATCCGTCTCTCGGTGGGAGGATCCCCCCATCCTCGGATAAGGCGCGGCGAGGAAGAGGACACAGCCCCCAAAATGAGAATACCGGATTTCAGCGGCTGTGTCCCCGCGTTTGCTTTCCTGCAAACGCCGGACCTGAAGGGGTGTGGATAAGCCCCTAAAGTGAAAATACCGGATTTCAGCGGCTGTGTCCCCGCGTTTGCTTTCCCGCAAACGCCGGACCTGAAGGGGTGTGGATAAGCCCCTAAAGTGAAAATACCGGATTTCGGCGGCTGTGTCCCTGCGTTGGCCTCCTTATAAACGCGGGATTTATACCCCGCAGGGAGACGGAAGCCATCCGGGAAAAGCGTACGGCGTTCCGGACGATTGGACCGGATGGCCCTTCGCCCGGTGAATGGTCTGCCCTCTTGCGCTGGGAGCTGGGAAGGACGGCGGCATCACAGCTCATTTATCCCTCTTTCGTATGAGGGCGGAAAAGCGCGGCCGGAGCCTCTGGACCGATTGCCCGCGTTGGGATCTTTCGCGGCCACGGGGAGCAGCCGGATGCCGCCGCCAATGGGAAGGGGCAAGGAAATGGCAAAGAGGGTTCCACGAAAAGCATACCCTTCCTTTCCGCCGCCGCTGCGTCGTCGGGGACGCAGACCGCTTCTTTATTTTTAAAGGAAATTCAATTAAAAAAGCGGCTACAGGCTTTCAACTCAACCAGCCGTTATTTCCCTATAGAAATCCATCCATAACCGACGGGAGGGCGCTTTATGGCAAACATCAAACAGGTAGCCGCGCTGGCGGGGCTTTCGGTGGCTTGTGTATCGAAATATCTGAAGAACCCGGACAGTGTGCTGCCCAGTTCCCGGGAACGGATCGAGGCGGCCATCGAGGAGCTGCAGTACACCCCCTCCGCCATGGCCCGGTATCTGCGCACCAAGCGCACCTATACGGTCAAAGCGGTGATGGAGAGCATCACCATCCCCTTTTTCGCGGAGATGTTCGAGACTCTCCGGAGGGACCTGGAGGAACGGGGATACACCACCATCCTGCAAACCACCGACAGCCGGCCTTTCTCCACCCGGGATTTCGATGCCGTGGACGGGGTAATCGCCTGCTTTGTGGACGACGAGCAGGTGCTCGCCGGCATTCACCAGGCGGCCGGCGGCCTTCCCTTTATCTGTATGCATTGGCGGGAGCCCTTCCTGCCCGTGCCCACGGTATGGCTGGATGTGCGGGAGGGGATGCGCCTGGCCGCCCGGCATCTGCTGGAAGGCGGCTGCCGCCGGCTGGCCCACGTGGGCGGGCCTCCCCAAAGCGTCATCGCCTCCGTCAAGGAGGCCGGCGTCCGGGAAACCCTCCGGGAGGCGGGGCTCTCCCTTCCCCCTGAACGCTGCTTCCGGGGGGAGTATGCCTTCCAATCGGGCTATGCCGCCGCCAAGGCTATAGCCGCCATGGCCCAACGCCCGGACGGGGTGATCTGCGACAACGACGTGCTGGCCGCCGGCGTGATCTGCGGCTTCTACCGCCAGGAGGTGGCGGTGCCCGGCCAGGTGCGGGTCACCGGCTTCGATAATATCCCGTTGGCGGAGATGGTGATTCCTGCCCTCACCTCGGTAGCCATGCCCATGGGAGAAATGTGCGGGAAAGCCTGCGGTATGCTGCTGCAGGCTATTGAAAATCAGCCGGTGGAAAACACCGCTTCCGCCCCCTTTCTGGTGATCCGGCAATCTTGATGCGAGCGGAGAGAGTCCGCCCGAACAAAGCGTCGCTCTTCCCCGGCGTTATCGGGCCGGCGAATGGCGCGCGGGCCGGCGGACTGGAAAGCGCCGCCTCTTCATCCCGCAATAGGAGCCGCCCTTTCTCCTCCCCTGTGCGACGCCCACCGCGCATTCCCCGCCCTACGGCAGTCGCCGCCCCGGCTGCGACGGCGGGAACAAAACGGACCCCCCTCTCCTTTCCTGGCAGCCCGCCTGATCCCCCAGCGCGCGGAAGCTGCCCCTGGCCGCCAACCGCTCCGGGAGCCGATATCCCAAACGCCTTCTTCCCCTTTTTCCTATTCTTCCGTCCCTCCCATAAATCGGGGATGTTTCGCTTTTTCCACCCGATTTGCCCTGTTGGATTCAATTTCGACCCTTTTAACCATAACAATACATCATAATGCATCCCCCAAAACCGGCATCTCTTGTGAATAAGCTGAATTTTCCCGAAAAAATTTCTTTTTCCATTCATTTTATGGGAAATCCTATAAAAATTCCAAAGAACTAACGAGATATACTATTGACATTCGAGTACCCCCAAAGAAAGGAGTGCATAACCAATGAAGAAAAAGCTTTTAACCATGCTGCTCAGTTCGGTTGTCGCCGTGTCTTTTGTATTGCCCTTTTCTGTTTCCGCCGCCTCTCCGATGAAGGCCACCGCCAAGGCGGGGGATGCTGTTGTCGACGGCGTCATCTCCGAGGGGGAATACGCCGATCCCTTTGTGCTCAACGGCGATAACGGCGCCACCTGGGCCAATCTGGGCCCCATCACAAGCCCGATCACCTACCGCTTTGCCTGGTCGGAAAAAGGCCTTTATATCGCCTTCTCTCACGCGGAAGCGATAGAGGGTTCCTCTCAGCTTCAGATCAACTGCAATCCGGGCGGACAGCTCGGCGCGGCCGATCAGGGCCTGTTCATCACCCTGAATCCTGCGGGGAACGTGCTGATCCACAACCATAACACGCCTCTTGGCAACATCGACCCCAATACCCTTTTCCTGGACATCACCACGAAGGTGACCATGGCTTCCAAGACCACCGACGGCACCAAGGTGACGGAGGTTCTGGTTCCGATGGATGCCTTCCGTGTGAAGGATACCTCCTTCAAATTCTCCGCCGGAGATATGGCCTGCTCCGCCTTCGCCGTTTTGACGGCCAACGGGGCGCCGGCTGAGGTTGGCGCCGCGGTTTCCAGCGATCTGTCCAATTGGACGGTCGGTAAGCTGGGTCTCGGCACGCTGACCCTGGCCGCCGCTGAGGAGAAGCCGGATGAAAAACCGGATGAAAAGCCGGACGAAAAACCGGAGGAGAAACCCGGTGAAACGCCGGAAACCGGCGATTCCGACTGGATGGTTCTCGCCGTTTGCATCGCCGTGCTGGCGACGGGCGTGATCGTGGCGGTTAGCCGCAAGACGAGCAAGGCCGCGAAATAATCTTTATCTGATGGCATAAAAGGCCGGACCGGGAAAATCCCGGTCCGGCTTTTTAGTGCGAGGCGGCAAAAACAGGCCAACAGCGACGGCCTGCCCGCCCTAGCCGCACCGGCAGTTCGCTGTTCGTGAAAGCCGGGCGTACCCGCCCTCTCGCGCCCGGTTGCCTCCCTCCTTCTGGAGGCCGCCAGCGTCCGCGGCCCAGGGGCCGGGCAGGAAGGGAACCGCTGTATAAGAAACCCAACGGGATGTGCCGCTTATACAAAGCACGTGCTTTCAAGGCCCTCCACACCGACCGACCCTTGCCAAAAGAAAACGCCCCCGCATCCATTCCTTTTCCCCATGCGGGTGAATAACCCGGGTGGAAATGTGGAAAACCCTGTGGAAAAGTGAGGAACGCCGGCTGACACAAGGGGGAGCCGCGCCGGGCGCAGCAAACGCCCTCTTGCTCCCTGGCCGGAGATAGAGTATAATAGCCGGGAATACCAAACCGATTCAAACCGGGCATACTTTGCCGGATTTTGGACAGGAGTGAGGAAGCGGAGCATGAAATTTCTGGATGAATCCTATGACGTTGCGGTAATCGGCGCAGGCCACGCGGGGATCGAGGCCGCTCTGGCGGCGGCGCGGCTGGGCTGCTCCGCCGCCATCTTCACCATCAACCTGGACGCGGTGGGCAATATGCCCTGCAATCCCTCCATCGGCGGCACGGCCAAGGGCCATCTGGTGCGGGAGGTGGACGCCCTGGGCGGCGAGATGGGCCGGGCGGCGGACGCAACTCTTCTCCAGTCCCGGATGCTCAATCGCGGGAAGGGCCCGGCGGTCCATTCCCTGCGGGCGCAGATTGACCGCCGCGCCTATGCCGCTTATATGAAGCACATCCTGGAAACCACGCCGGGATTGGATATCCGTCAGGGGGAGATCGTCTCGCTGGAACGACGGGAGGACGGGCGCTTCCTCCTCACCACCCGCCTGGAGGCCCAGTATATCGCCCGGGCGGTGATCCTGGCTACCGGCACCTTCCTCAAGGGCCGCATCTATGTGGGGGACGTATCCTATGAAGGCGGCCCGGACGGCATGTTCGCCGCCGACGGGCTGACCGGCTCCCTGCGGGAGCTGGGGATTTCCCTGCGCCGTTTCAAAACCGGAACCCCCGCCCGGGTGCTGCGTTCCAGCATCCGCTTTGAGGGGCTGGAGCCCCAGCCCGGCGAGGATCCGGTGGTTCCCTTTTCCTTTGAAACCGTCCGGGAACTGCGCAACCTGCTGGATTGCCACATCACCTGGACCACCCCGGAAACCAAAAAAGTGATTTTGGAAAACCTCCACCGCTCCCCCCTTTACGGCGGCAGAATCGAAGGGGTGGGCCCCCGCTACTGCCCCAGCATCGAGGACAAAATCGTCCGTTTCGCGGACAAGGAGCGGCATCAGGTGTTCATCGAACCCTGCGGCCTGCACACGGAGGAGATGTATCTCCAGGGGCTGTCCTCCTCCCTGCCGGTGGACGTGCAGTTAAAGCTGCTGCGGACCATTCCCGGCCTGGAACAGGTCAAGGTGATGCGCCCCGCCTACGCCATCGAGTACGACTGCTGCGATCCCCTGCAGTTGGACGCCACCCTGGAATTCCTGGAAATCCCCGGCCTGTACGGCGCGGGCCAGTTCAACGGCAGCTCCGGATACGAGGAAGCGGCGGCGCAGGGGCTGGTGGCGGGGGCCAACGCGGCCCTGAAGCTGCAGGGCCGTCCCCCCTTGCTACTGGACCGGGCCTCCAGCTACATCGGCACCCTCATCGACGATCTGGTAACCAAGGGCTGCTCCGATCCCTACCGCATGATGACTTCCCGCTCGGAATACCGTCTGGTGCTGCGGCAGGACAACGCCGACCAGCGGCTGACTCCCGTCGGCCGGGAAATCGGGCTGGTGGACGACCTCCGCTGGTCCCGCTTCTGTGCCCGGCGGGAGGCCGGACAGACGGAGCTGGCCCGGCTGCGCTCCACCGTGCTCCCCCCTTCTCCGGAGGTCAACGCCCTGCTGGAGAGGGCGGGCACCACCCCCTTATCCAGCGGCGTTCGTCTGGCGGAGCTGCTCAAAAGGCCCCAGCTCCACTATGAGGATCTGGCGGCGTTGGATGTCGGGCGGCCCCCGCTGGAACCGCTGGTGCGGGAGCAGGTGGAGGTGGAGCTAAAATACGAGGGCTACATCCGCCGCCAACAGGCCGCCATCGAGGAGATGCGCCGGCTGGAATGTCGCCTGCTGCCGGAGGACACGGACTATGCCGCCATCACCGGCCTGCGGAAGGAGGCCCAGGAAAAGCTGCAGAAAATCCGTCCCCGCAGCATCGGCCAGGCCTCCCGGATTAGCGGGGTGAGCCCGGCGGATATATCGGTGCTGATCATCTGGCTTTCCCAGCAACAGACAACCAATATATCCCCCTGAATATACAAATCGGATAATAATTCAAAAATATACGAAGGAGGCGCCCGATGATCGACCGGGATAGACTGCGAAATTGCGCCGCCGCATACAACGTGTCCCTGGATGAAGCGGCGGCGGAGAAACTGGAGCTGTACGCCCGCCTGCTGGTCCAATGGAACGAACGGATGAACCTCACCGCCATCACCGACCCGGAAGGGATCCTGCGCAAGCATTTTGTGGACAGCTTAACGGCGCTCCCCCACCTTCCCGCCGGCCCCTGCCGTCTCATCGACGTGGGAACTGGCGCCGGATTTCCGGGGGTCCCTCTGGCGGTGGTCCGGGGGGATCTCCAATTGACCCTGCTGGACAGCCTGAACAAGCGGCTGGTTTTTCTCCGGGAGCTGTGCGCCGCCCTGGAGCTCCCGGTCACCCTGATCCACGCCCGGGCGGAGGAAGGGGGACGGCAGCCGGCGCTGCGGGAACAATTCGACGTTGCCACCGCCCGGGCGGTGGCCGCCCTGCCCGTGCTGGCGGAATATTGCCTCCCCTTTGTTAAGCAGGGAGGCCGCTTCATCGCCATGAAGGGGCCGGAAGGGGAAGCCGAGGCCGCGGCGGCCGCCAAGGCGGTGGCGCGGCTGGGCGGCGCGCCGGCAAAGGTTCACACAGTTCTTCTTCCCGTCCCGCCGGACGGGGAGGCGGCGGAGGAGCGCCGCCTGCTGGTGATCGACAAAATCGCCGCCACGCCGCCGGCATATCCCCGGCCTTCGGCAAAAATCGCGCGGCAGCCCTTATAATTTCCGGATTTCGACAACCCGGTACGACAAAAGCTCGTCCTTTTCCGTGTTATGCTGTCCTTGTCGCCGCAGAAAAACGGCGGAATAGAAACGGAAAGGACGTGTTTTTATGTGGGGAAAAACCCTCATCAGCCGGGAAAAAGAGGAAAAAAAGCCGAAATACGCCGTCAGCGGCAAGGTGATTATGGTACCCACAAACGATATCCTTCCCAACCCCGACCAGCCGCGGCGGGAATACAGCTATCAGAAGCTGCTGGAGCTGTCCCAGAGCATGGTGGAAAACGGTCTGCTGCATCCTCTCACCATCACCTTCCGGGAGGGCAGACCGATGCTGGTGGCGGGGGAGCGGCGGCTGCGGGCCGCGAAAATCGCCGGGATGCAGGAGATTCCCTGCATCGCACGGGAAACCGACGACCGTCAGCGGGCGCTGCTGGCCCTGGTGGAAAATCTCCAGCGGGAGGAGATGAACTGCTTCGAGGAGGCGGAGGGATACCGCCGGCTGATCGAATCCTACGGCCTTACCCAGGAGGAAGCGGCCTACCGGCTAGGCTGCGCCCAATCCACGGTGGCCAATAAGCTGCGGCTGCTGCGCCTGCCTCCGGCCGAGCGCAGGCGGATGATCGACGCGGGGCTGACCGAGCGTCACGCCCGCGCCCTTCTGCGGCTGGAGGAGGATGATATACGGGCGGCGGCGCTGGATCGGGTGACGGCGGAAAAACTCAATTGCGCCCAGACCGACCGGCTGGTGGCGGATCTGCTGGCCGGCAGGGTGAAACGGAAAAAAGCGACGCCCCTGGTGCGGGATGTGCGGTTGTTTTTCAACACCCTCTCCCATGCGGTGGACACCATGCGCCGTTCCGGTATCCGGGCCTGCGCGGAAAAAAGCGAAACGGACGAATACATAGAATATGTGGTCCGCATTCCCAAGGCGGAGGCGGTGCCCTCCCGGGGACGGAAAGCCAAATCGGATGCGGCCAGGCAAACCGCCTGAGGCCCGCCCGCCGTCTGCGTGAAAAAGGGCTCCCTCCGGTCGGCGATGCCGAAATGCCAATCCCCTCCGGCATAGCCGGCGATGCCGGAAAGGCCCCCAAAGGCACTGGCGCCGGCATAAGCAACCGATATTGGACCTGATGACGTGGCGCTTTTTTCTCTTTGTCGGCGGATAGCCCGCCCCTTCCGTCCAGCCGTCCGTATGTCACCATGGCGTTGCAGTATCGCTGAAGCATCTGCGGCGTCAGGCCCATAAGCATGACCCTCCGCGGTTCACAATAGGGCGGGATGCGCCTCTCGGCGAACACCTTGCCTCCACAGCGCCCTGAAAGCTCCCCTTCCTCCTGATCCGAAAGACCACTATTTTCGGTTTTCCCCAGGGAATGGGCCGCCGCCCCGTTTTCCTCCTTACCGCCTCGGTCACCCTTTTTTCTCCCTATGTCCTTTTTTGCCCGTCGCCTTTTCCTTCTTGTTCCACACTCACGGCTTAAGCTTTCCCGAATCCCGGCTCCGCCGGCAATTCTCCTCCAAAAACGAAACGGGCCTGACGGGGGTATACCCCCGTCAGGCCCGTTTCATCGTTTCTGTCTCGATCCGGCACAATCCGCCGATCCGTCAATCCATGGTAACCGTTTCCCGCACCGCTTCCGCTTTGGGGGCGGCAGGTTCCGCGGAATATTCCACCGGCAGCTTCCGGGCCTTGCGCAGGAACAGCCCCTTCCAGTCCACCTTGAAGATCAGAATATACAAGGGAATTTCCAGGATCAGGGCCGCCAGCACATCGATAATGGAATGCTGCTTGAGGAAAACGGTGGAGGCGCACACCAGGATGGTGAATACCAGCGAAGCGCGTTTGAACCACTTTCTATCCCTGCACAGCCTGGATTTGCACAAACCTATGTGAACCGCCAGTTGATTGAGCACATGCAGGCTGGGGCAGCAATTGGTGTTGGTGTCATTGGCATATATCGTGTCCCGCACCAGTCTGCTGAAAATGTCGTTATCGGTGATGATGGGCCGCAGGGGCTGACCGTGAGGGAACAACAGGTAGATCACCTCGGTGATAAACATTCCCCAGGCCAGCAGGGCGAAGGCGCGGATAAAATCCTGCCGGTCATGAAGGCAGAGCACCGCCAGCCCGCCGCCCACGTACGCGAACCAAAGCATGTAGGGAATCACAAAAGCCGGAATAAAGGGGATATAGCCGTCTACCCAGCAGTATACCCAATATTTGGGGACCACGTATTGTTCCAGCAGACTGAACTGCTGCCCCAGCATGGCGAAGATCAGAAACAGCCATGCATGGGAATATTTTTTTGCCAGATCCACGACCCTGCCGCGTTCGATACGCATGGCCTTCTCTCCTTCCGTGTCGTCCTGCCTTGGTCAGTATACCAGAACAGACGTTTTTTGACAAGGTCAATGGGGTGGTTTTCATGGAATCTTAAGGTTTATTTCCGGCGGGCCGCTTTGGCGGCAAGCGGATGACACTCGCCGGATCGCCCACGAGGACTGCCTGTGAAAAGGCGGGAACCGGAAGCGGTGGAAGCCAGCTCGTCCGGTTGAGCGTCCTTAGCACGGGGATAGTTTCCCCGGCGCCGACCGGCGCGCGGCTTGTCTCCGCTATAGCTCGGGGGGCTCCGGCAGCCCTGTATTCGTCAACACAGCAAAAGCCCCCAAGGGAAAAGGGATTGTCCCCATCCCAGGAGGGGGCCGACAAACGGGAGATCACCTCTCGCTTCTCAACCGCGAGTACATTTTCATGTCGATAACCCGGCCGTTTTTTACAGCGTTGCTCCTCAGCGTGCCTTCGTATTGAAAACCCGCTTTTTCCAGCACCCGGCAGGATGCGGCATTGTATGCAAACGGCTCCGCGTAGATACGGATGATATCGCTCCTGTCAAAAACATAATCGCAAACTTGTTTGACGGCTTCGGTCATCATTCCCTTTCCCCAGCATTCTTCCGCGATGTAATAGCCCAATTCGGCAGTCTGCCTGTGTATGTTTCCCTGACGGAAAACGCCGATGCTGCCCTTCACTTTGCCATCTATCGCAATAGCAAAAGCGAACGCGTCCTTTCCCCCTGCGGAAAGCATAGCCGTGATATAATCCCTCGCGTCTTGCTCCGTGTAAGGGTAGGGCAACCCGTCCCGAAGATTGTCCTGTATGTTTTTATTGGAAATAACCGCCGCTAAATCGGCCGCGTCCGACAACTCCCATTTTCTTATTTTGCATATCATGCTCTTCATCTCCTCCCTAAATACCGGTTTGTATTCTAGTTTACCATAGGGAACTATCCAGGGCAAGGCCGTTTGTGGCACCCGCCGAAATGTTCTCCCGTCATTATGTTCTATAACCGGGCCATTTTTTTATCTTTGGCAAGCCGCCTGTTCTGTGTTATAATAGAAATATTCACGTGCATATGGATGAAATTTCGCGGAAGGCAGTGATAGCATCGTGCTTTTAAAAAATGTACGCAGGGTAATGGCGGCCGCTCTTTTGTTTTCCCTTCTGCTTACCGGCTGTGCGGGCGGCTCCCGGGACCCGGTACAACTGGATCCCAAAAATCCGGTTACGGTGGAAATCTGGCATTATTACAACGGACCCCAGAAAACAGCCTTTGACGAGTTGGTCTCCCAGTTCAACGAGGGACTGGGCAGGGAAAAGGGCATTGTGGTGGAAGCCTTCAGCCAGGGCAGCGTTAACGAACTGATCGCCAAGGTTATCGACGCCGCCGATCAGAAGGTGGGCGCGGGGGAAATTCCGGATATTTTCGCCGCCTACGCGGACACCGCCTACCAACTGGACCAAAAGGGGCTGGTGGCCTCCCTGGATCCCTACATGACCGCAGAGGAGCTTGAGGAATACATCCCGGGCTATATTGTGGAGGGCCGGTTTGACCAGGAGGGAAATCTCAAAATTTTTCCCATCGCCAAATCCACCGAGGTTTTCATGCTGAACAAAACCGATTGGGATCTCTTTGCCCGGGACACCGGAGCCTCCCTGGAGGAGCTCTCCACCATCGAGGGGGTAACCGACGTCGCGCGGCGGTACTATGAGTGGAGCGGCGGCCGCGCCTTCTTCGGCCGGGACGCGGTGGCCAATTATATGATCATCGGCAGCCGTCAGCTTGGGCAGGAGATTTTCTCCGTTGTCAATGGCAAGGTGACGATTCAGGACGACAAAGAAATCCTTCGCAAGCTGTGGGATAACCTATACGTCCCTCACGTGCAGGGATGGTTCGCCGCTTACGGCAAGTTCCGTTCGGACGACATCAAAACCCGGGACATCATCGCCCTAGTGGGCTCCACCTCCGGCGCCGCCTACTTTCCCAATAAAGTGAACCTCAGCGATACGGAGAGCTATCCCGTGGAATCGCTGGTCATGCCGGCGCCCGTCTTCAAGGGCGGCGAGGCCTATGCGGTCCAGCAGGGTGCGGGGATGGTGGTGACCAAATCCGACGCCAAAACGGAGTATGGGGCGGTGGTTTTCCTCAAATGGTTCACCGAAGCCCAGCGCAATCTGGATTTTTCCATCTCTTCCGGCTACCTGCCGGTGAAGAAGGAAGCCAATACCCAGGATATGCTGAACGCCGCGCTGGACAAGGAGGCCGCCGTTTCCTACACGGTGCATCTGAAAAAAACGCTGCCGGTGGCCATGGAGATGGCGCAGACATATACGATGTATACCAATAAGGCCTTTCAGGGCGGCACCGCCGCCCGGGCGGTGCTGGAAAACAGCATGATGGACAAGATTAAAACGGACTTGGCTGCTATCGACGCGCTGGTGGAGAGCGGCCAATCCCGGCAGGAAGCCCTTGCCGGCTTTTTGACGGATGCAAACTTCGACGCTTGGTATGCTTCATTCGATAAGGCGCTGCGGGCCGCGGCGAAATAAACCCGCCGGAAGAGACGGGACGGAGGTGAGAGGGTGGGCCGCAGGGGTAAAAGACAAGGCAGCCGTTCCATCCTGATACAGATCCTGATTCCCATGCTGCTGGTTATGCTGGCGCAGGCCGGCCTTTTCGTCGTTACCATGATGTACGGCGGCGCGGTGGAACAACTGCGATCCAACGCCTTCGATATCCTCACCGAGCGCGTCTCCAACCGAAAAAATTATCTGCAGAATGAGATGATCCAGCGTTGGTCTAATGTAGACGAGGCGGTGGAGCAGTTCCAGAACGTCATCATGGACTTCTTGAAGGAGAAGGGGGCTTCCCCGGAGGAGCTGACGGTATCCAGTCCTCTTTCGGAGGAGCTGCTGGAAAAGCTCTCCGAAGACATGATCCTGCTGCTGCGGCGCAATGGCGTGACCGGGATGTTCCTAGTGCTGGAAGGCGACGGTTCCCCGGATAAAACCGGCCTGTACCTGCGGGATATGGATCCCAAAACCAGCCCCGCGGACAACTCCGACCTGCTGGTGGAACGGGGCCCCGGCTCCCTGGTGAGGAAAAAAGGCTTCGCCACCGATATTTTCTGGCAGCCCCGGTTCGATTTCAGCGGCTCGGGAGAGATCACCAGCTACGATTTCTATCAAAAGCCTTTTGATGCGGCGCTGGAATACCAGGTGACGGACAATGCCGACCTGGGATATTGGAGCCTGCCCTTCCGTATGAATTCCAACGATGTGGATATCGTTACCTATTCGGTGCCGCTGCTGGACGGCGACGGCCGCCCTTACGGCGTGGCGGGGGTGGAGCTTACCGCCGATTACCTGCGCTCCCTGCTGCCCTCCGGAGAGCTGAGCGAGGATGATAAGGGCGCTTATCTGCTGGCCGTGGCCCAGGGAGAGGAGCACACTTTCTCCAATGTGGTTTCCAGCGGCTCCGCCTTCAAGCAGATTTTCGGCGAACAGAAGCAGACGGTTTTCTCTACGGAAGCGGCCCATGGCTGCATCTATCCCGCGGAGAAAAGCGCGCGGGTCACCGAATCGGCCTTCGGCTGCGTGACCTATCTCCAGCTTTACAACTCCCACACCCCTTTTGAAAACGACCGCTGGGCGGTCATCGGCGTGATGCGGGACCGGGACCTTCTCAGCTTCGCCCACCGGATGGAACGCACTATTCTGGCGGCTTCCCTGGCCTCCCTCCTCATCGGGATACTGGGGCTGTGCATGGCTGCCGGCTTCCTGACCCGGCCCATCGCCGCCCTGGTGAAAAGGCTGAAAAGCAGCGATGCGAACCAGCCCGTCCGGCTGGACAAGGTCCACATCACCGAAATCGACCAACTCACCGAGGCGGTGGAGCAGCTAAGCCTGCGGGTGGCGGAATCGGCCGCGCGGCTGCCGAAAATCATCGAGCTGACCGGCCTGTCCATCGTGGCCTTCGAATTCGTCAAATCCACCGGGCGTTTTTATCTAACAGGAGATGTACAGCGCCTGCTGGGATCCGAGCCGGCAGATCTGGAGAACTTCCGCCGCGTCATGGAGGACCTGGAGAACCACTGTCTGGAAAGCGTGCAGGAGCAGGGCGACCTGCGGATTTATAGCCTGGAGAGGGAGGACGGCCGCCGCTGGATCCGGCTCAAGCTGTTGGAGGACGAGGAAAAAATCATCGGCACCCTCTCCGACATCACCCAGGAAATCCAGGAGAAGAGAAAAATCGAGTACGAGCGGGACCACGACCTCATGACGAGCCTGCTTAACCGCCGCGCCTTTTACAACTGGCTGGGCCAGCTTTTCCAGTGTCCGGAAAAGCTGGGCGTCGCCGCCCTCATCATGCTGGATCTGGATAACCTGAAATACATCAACGATACCTACGGCCACGACAAAGGCGACGAATATATCCGCTGCACGGCGGACATCATCCGCCGGCATACCCCGCCGGGAGCGGTGCTGTCCCGGATGTCCGGGGATGAGTTCTATATTTTCCTTTACGGCTATTCCTCCAAAGAAGAGCTCCGATGCATCATCGAGAGCCTGCGGGAAGGGATGCAGCATACTCTGTTCCCCCTGCCGGACAATCCCGATTTCAAGGTGCGGGCCTCCGCCGGCGTCGCCTGGTATCCCCAGGATTCCACCATCTATGAACAACTGCTGAAATACGCGGATTTCGCCATGTATAAGGTCAAGAACACCGTCAAGGGGGAATTCAGCGAGTTCGACAAGGACAGCTACAGCCGGGACGCCTATCTCCTCCACGGCAAGGAGGATCTCAACCGGATGCTGGACGGCGGACTGGTGACCTATCATTTTCAGCCCATCGTGGACGCCCATACCGGAGAGGTGTTCGGCTATGAGGCGCTGATGCGCTCCACGCTGGAGCCCCTCCCCTCCCCCGACGTGATTCTCAACCTGGCCCGCTCCCAATCCAAACTCTATCAAATCGAGCGGATGACCTTGTTCCGGTCCCTGGAGGATTTCGATCGCTTCCGCGAGAAAACCGGCGACCGCCGCCTCTTCGTCAATTCCATTTCCAATCAGATCCTCACACCCGAGGACGTGGCGGCCTTTGAGGAGGAGTATGGCGAGTACCTCCACCGGCTGGTGGTGGAGCTTACCGAGGAGGAGAAGCCGGACGAAGAGATGGCCCGCCGCAAAAAGCTCATCTGCCGCCGGTGGGACGCCCAAATGGCGCTGGACGATTACGGCACCGGCTATAACAGCGAATTCACCCTGCTTTCGCTGAACCCGGATTATCTCAAAATCGACATGTCCATCGTGCGGAACATCGACCGGGATGCCAACCGGCAGATGATTTTGCAGAACACCCTGCATTACGCCAGAAGCCAGGGGATCCTGCTCATTGCAGAAGGGGTGGAAACCTGGGGTGAAATGGAGTATCTGATCCGCAGCGGCGTCCACTATCTGCAAGGGTATTACATTGGTCTGCCCCATCCCACGCCCGGAGAACCCATCGCCCATGTCCGGGAGGAAATCCGGCGGATCGCCTCCGAAGCGGCGCTGTGACGGAGCAGCGGTTGGACCGGGCCCGAAACGCGGGCGAAAGCAGGGGCTTCAAAGGCCCGCAAAGGTCTGATACCGGCAAGCCAAGAGGCCGCGGGCCCGGGCCACACGCCGCCTGCCATCGGCGGCTCCGCCTGTAAAGGGGATTTTTCTTCCGTCGGTCCCGCGATTAGCGGGACCCGGAAAGATCGGCGGCGCGCTCCCGTGCAAAGGCCTCTGAGAACCGCTCCCGGCGAAACAAGGGTAAAAAACCGGCCGATAAAGGCGGTCTCATGCTGGCAAGCGTCCTCAAAGGCACGTCCCCCTCGTCCGTAAATCGGCGTTCGGGACCAAGCCGGAGCTGTTGATTGATCCTCCGCCCGCGCTTGCCGCTAAAGCTTTTTCTCCCCGGCGGCGTCAGGGACCGTGTAACCGCAGGGCAATATATCCTCCGCTCATAACCTGCCTTTAGCGAAAACGCCGCCTGCCGCGCGGCGTGCGCTCCCTTTCCCCGCCCGGATTCCTTCTTATCCGCCGCTTATCCCTCCTTTCCCGACGGCTGAAGCTTTCCCGAATCCTCGGTACAGTTCACAGCCGGGCGCTTTTAAAGTCAAAACCAGCAGCGAACCCGGAGGCATACGTAAGCGTAGAAAGGGCTGGATATCTTCGGGCGTCTTAAGACGCACACAACGGTATTTCCCTTGCTGCACCTGCCCCGCCGCCCGTAAACGGGCGCACACCATCTACCGTTGATTTTTCTGCTATGTAGCTTTTTTATTTGTGGCTCGCCGCGCTCCCTGCTGGAAGCGAAAGCTGGCAGGGCGCCTCCCTCCGGCACAACCCGTGGTTTCCGTTACAACAAAGAACGCCCGGCGGATTCATATAGAACCCACCGGGCGTTTCCCGTTTCCCGGGCCGCGCTTGTCACCGCCGCCCGGCCCTATGGAGCGGTCCCTCCAGATCTCAACCGCATTTGGAATAGCCGCAGTTGCGGCACATGACGCAGCCGCCCTCATGCTCCACCTTGGCGCCGCATTCCGGGCATTCCCGGATGTGGGCGGCCACGGCCGGGACCGGCTTGTCCGACCGGGCGGGGGCGGCGGGCTCCGCCGGGGCCACATGGATGCCGGCCGCCTGAAACTCCTTGGATGCCACCACCTTCTGGATCACCCGGGCGATGGCATCGGGGCAGGAGGTGCATTTCATCCCCGGCTGACGGATGGTGGAGGGACAGCGTATCCCCCTGAGCTGGCTCACAATGGTATTGACGTCCAGCCCGGAGCGCAGGGCGATGGACACCAGCCGGGAGGTAGCCTCCGACTGAGAGGGACAGCCCCCCGCCTTGCCCGTGTTGGTAAACACCTCGCAAATACCGTTTTCGTCGTAGTTCACCGTGATATATAGGTTGCCGCAGCCAATGGCCACCTTTTCGGTGAGTCCCTGGGTCACGTCCGGCCGGGGGCGGGGGGTGATGACGAAGGGCTGGGCGGGAGGCGTCTCGATCTCCGGCGCCGCATCGGCGGCCGGTTCCGCCGTCTTGCCCGCGGTCTCCTCCTTCTTGGCCAGGTTGAGGACCTGGATCTCCCGGCTGCCGTCCCGGTAGATGGTGACGCCCTTGCAGCCCAGGCGGTAGGCCAGCATGTAGACCTCCGCCACCTCCTCC
>CAKTTT010000035.1 GCA_934615635.1 uncultured Eubacteriales bacterium
CTTTAGGACTTATGCCGATTATATCTCGGTCGATTTATTCCCTCCGCCTGTCGTTTTGGCCGTATAGGAGCCGGACCGCAGGGGTTTCACTGCCAGATCGTCCCCGGCGAAAACATAGCCCGCCGGCAGATAAATCCGGCCGGACAGCGTTTCCGGCGCTTCGACTTCCAGCCGGACTTCCTCGCCGGCCCGCTCCCAGCGCACCCGGATTTTTCCCTCCGGCGCCTCATGCCAGCCCTCCGCGAAGGTCAACTGCTCCACGAAGGCCGGACGAATGTCCGCTTCCCCGCCTCTGCGGCGGGGATTGTAGTGGATGCCCGCCAAATGGCGGATGAACCAGTGGCTGATATCCCCCCAGAAGTGGTGGTTGAGGGAATCCCGGTCTTCCGGGAAGAAGCTCTCCCGCAGGGTGGTGGCGCCCCGCTCCAGCCAGCAGCCATAGGAGGGGTAATCCGGCCGGGTGATCATCGTATAGGCCAGGTCGCTATAGCCATAGGCGGACAGCACATGGAACAGCACCCGTCCCCCCAGCACCCCCACGTCCATGTGATCGCCCTGCTCGTGGATGAAGGTCAGCAGGCGGCGAAAAGCCTCCGGCTTCTCCCCCTCGTCGAATAGGGAATAGAAAATCGCCATGGCCTGGGAGGTTTGGCAGCGTCCCAGGGCGGTCATGGTGGAGAGATCCAGCAGCTCCTTCCGGCCGGCCTGCCGCAGCCGTCCATAAAGCGCCCGGGCGAAGGACTGCTGTTCCGCCATCCCCAGCTCGCCGAAGATGTAGGCCGCCTTATCGCAGATATCCATGGACAGCACGGTGTCGGTGAATTCCAGCGGGGCTTTGTACTGGTCCGCTATCCGGCCCACGGGGCACCAATCCCCTAGCCCGCAGCAGACCAGCCCGTCCTCCCGTATACGGGTGGCGAGATAATCCAGATACCGCAGGATGGCGTGGGCGTTTTCCCGCAGGATGGTCTTGTCACCCCGGTAGAGATAGGTCATATAGGGCACATACACCAGCACATTATCCCAGGCCGGGCCGTTGCCCCAGGCGAAGCCCCAGCCGCCGGTGGGGACGATCCCGGGCAGGGAACCGTCCGCCGCCTGGGCCTTGCGGATGTTGTGCATCCATTCCCGATAATTTTTATCCGGCTCCAAATTCAGCAGGGTGTGCTCGGTGGACAGGGAAGCGTCGGCGGTCCAGCCGTTTTTCTCCCGCTGGGGGCAGTCGGTGGGAAAATGGTGAAAATTGGAAACCGTGGACCGGCGCACCATGGCCTGCAGGGCGTTGGCGGCGGCGTCCGAGCAGGTGAAGCCGCCCCGCTCCCGCAGCCGGGTGTGGAACACCACGAAGGTCAGCAGCTCCTTACTCGCCTGCTCCGGCCGCAGGCCCTTCACCAGCACATATTGGAATCCGTGGTAGGTGAAGGTAGGGGTGTAGGTTTCCACCCCCTCCCCCTTGCAGATATATACGTCCTTGTGGGTATAATCGTTTTCATCGAAGGAGATGCTCCGCCTGTCCAGCCGGCCCTCCTTGAGCTGCTCCGCATGGTAGAGGGCGATGGTCTGCCCCGCCTCTCCCCGGATGGTCAGGCGGCACACGCCGGTGTTGTTTTCCCCGAAGTCAAAGAGAGTGCCGTCCTCCAGCGGCCGCATCGACACCGGCCGGATTTCCCGCTCCACCACGATGGGCTCCGCCTCGCACAGCCGCGCCTCCCCCCGAGGCAGCGGCGCGGTCCGGGCGAAAGCCCAGGCGCTGTCGTCATAACCGGGAGCGCACCAGCCGGGCAGCTCCCGCCGGGCGTCGTAATATTCCCCGTTGCGGTAATCGTCGTTATAAATGGGGGAGGGCGCGATCCGGAAGCTTTCATCGCTTTCCAGGCGCATCGTCTCTCCACCGGGGAAGGTCATCTCCAGCCCCAGGGCCAGCTCCGGTGCTCCCCGGAAGCGGGCTTTCTCAAAATCCCACACATAGCCGCCGGGGTTGTTCTGGAAGCCGTTGCCCAGGCAAATGCCCAAAACATTTTCGCCTTTTTGTAGATATTTAAGAACTGTATACGAATCGTAATAAATAATGTCGTCCGGATTGCTGATATAGGGGGACAACAGGCCCTTGGTAATCCGGCGGCCGTTGACATACAGCTCATAAAAGCCCAGGCCGCAGATCAGCAGCTCCGCCTTTTCGGGCAGAACCTCCAGCCGGAAGCTTTTGCGCAGGTAGGGGGCGGGAACATACTCCGTCAGGGTGGAATAGGCGGGTCCGGCGTGGATAAACTGCATGGGATAGTCCATCGATGCTCGCTCCTTTCAGATAAGGCTTCCTTATGGTGCTGATTATAGCATCCTGGGAATATCTGTAAAGGCTTTTCGGGAATATTTTATTTTTTGTTCTGTAAAGTCTTCATATGACCTCAATCCAGGGGGATTCCAACGAAAGCGTCGATTCAAGAGTAATGCGTATTATTTTCCTTCAGGCCATTAGTTGGGGTAATGCATGAAGTTCCATGAGATGGCGCCATTTTAAACGAGTTGTTCGGATCTCTTCTCTGCTTAATGCCAGAAGACGTGTATCCTGTTCCGTTTGATAGGCATCGGCGTCTATTCGAAAGACGCCGTCCTTTAATTCTGCTACGGTATAACAAGGGTTAAGGTTGTTGATATCCCGGTACGCAAAACGATTCTTTTCGATATCGATTATGAGTATGGGCCTTTTCATCCTGTGGGCCTTTCTGTCATATATGCTTGGCTGCAAAAAAATCAAGTTTCCTTTTGAGTTGGCGGACATATTCCCGCAAAATTGGAAGTCCTTTATGTTCAAGAATAACGACGGTTTTTCTTTGTTTTTGATGATCGCTAAAAACCCCACATAATTGCACATCGTCACCTCTGCGATGGAATATATGCAGCAAAGCGTATTGCTTTGAGGAATGTCTAAAAATTTGTCATGGATATAGGGCATCGAATAGCGATCCTCCCAATGGGGGAGGGTGGAAAAATCAAATTTCCAATCGGTCGTTTCGGTCGTTTGCATAGAATCACCGCCTTTTCTTGTTTATACCATACCAATGGGAAAAGAGCAAGGCGCAGCAATTATCAAAAGAGGTTGCCCTATTTCAGATGAGAGGCTTGAACTCTCGCAAAAACATATTCCGCTCCTTTATCTAAGTCCGTTGCTGAAAACCCAGGAATAAAACATGTCTTTAGGCGGCTTTTGATAATCGTATTTCAATAACGATTCTGTCGTTTCAATGCTATCGATGGCTTTTTGCAGTACATCGCTCTCACTAAGTCCGGTTACATCGATTTCTATTTCATTGATAAGAAGGGGACGCTTCAGATTCTTTTCATTCAGCTTCCGCTGCAGTTCATAATCTATGAGCCCGTCATTTGGACGATTTTTCATTTGAGCTGCCAATTGGTCCATATCGCGGCAAATAAGTTTAAGAGTAATAAAATGGTACCCTTTAAAAACAATGGGGATATCCCCAGTTCGTAAATCGTCTATATCGGAGGCTATCACGTTTTTATACCCCAGTCTATGAAAGCACAACAGCATGGCCACTTGATTTTCCCAACAGGTTTTTTCTTCCAGCTCACCGGTCATGTCTTCCCTTCCATCCCGCGTATAAAATTTCGGTACCATCCATTGTTCCACACAGGTGGTTTTGTAATGGTTTAACAATCCTTTCGCCAAGGTGGATTTTCCTATGCCGCTTGTGCCGATAATAAATATAAAATCTTTCAAAGCAGTCCCACTTTCCTCATTATTTAAATTATCTAATAAACAGTCTGCCTTATTATAGCATATAAAAAGAAAGTAAAAAGAAAGAAGTCGATTGTTTTACACCAATCGACTTCTTTCAACAAAATTTGTAAAGGTGGCACAAAATGAACCCCTTGGGATTTTTGGAGGTGGTTTGAATCCTCGTATAAAGGAAAATTATATGTGAATAGGCGGCTCAAAACCGACTTCCCTCAAATATTGTTTCCCTCAAATTTCATTGTTCCCTCTGTCGCATTATAAAACGCAATTTGAAAAAGGCCGATTTTTCAAAAGTTCCCGCCTTACATTCCTTCTTTTTGAAGTATTTTCTCAAACTGCTCCACGGCTTCCATATCTTTCCGCATAGCTTTACGCCCTTCATCAGCAAGTATTTTACGAGCGGCAGGATCCCGGAATTTTTCAAGACCTTTCCCTTCAAAGGCAAAGCCCTGCGACCACAGGAACCCACCGTATTTTGAACACTCGTCCAGAGCGGCTATGGCGATATTAAGCTCTTCGCGCCATTCGGGATAGTTCTCGGCAAGCGATCGATAATAATCCAACGCCGCATGACGTTCCCATATTTGGCATAACCCATCGCAGTATATACCTAATCGGAGATTAATATTATCTTCACATGTATCCAGCGGGAGAGTGGATAAATCTTCGTGTTCGAGCATGTACAGATATGCTTCCCATGCAGCCAAGCCCGACGAAATGGAATCTCTGATTTTATCGGTTCTGCGAGCGTGGGCAACAATTAATTTTAGTTGTTCAAGTACGCGTTGGCGTTCGGGAACAGGGTCCAGCCGTTCTTTCAGCAGGATGTAATCCAGTATTACATCCTGCCAATTTTCGTGTACGAAGGTTTCAGCATCCCTCTGGTCGCTCTCGCCCTCTCCATCGACAGCTTCTTTGCAAACGATTATATCACCATTGTCTTCGTAGCCGATAATGATGCTGTATCTGTGGCTGTTGGTGCGTCTTAACAGAATAGGGTAGCCTTTGTCAATGCTTTCGACAAAATCACGCTTGATTTGTTCCTCATCGGTATTCAGCATTTTGCCGTCGTTGTCTCGTCTGATGTTGACATATTTAGCCGACCAGCCTATTGTTTTCAATAGCCGCAGTTCTTCCCCGAATGGTGTCTCGTTGTTATTTCCGAAGCATTCGCAGCCCCTTGAACCTACCCAATCGCCTTCAATCCAGCAAAAGTGGTTGGCCATGCCGCTGTAAAACGCCAGTTCGCTTCTATCCATCTTGGTACCAGTGATGTTAAATATTGCTGCCAAGAGGTTGACACCGAAATCGGTTTCATTGCCGTCGTAACCGATTTCTGGTATGTTCGGTATGATTTTTCTGTTCATGCCAAATCCTCCCTTAATAAATATTTTTATTGAAAGCGGGTAAAAATACTTTAATTTTTTACTTGATGCCCTCGCGGCTGTGGGGGTAACACCGTGAAACCGCGTAAATGCCTTGGTAAAACTGTCCGGTGAATCGTACCCGTACTTCAAGGAAACATCGATTACTTTTGCTTGCGTATTTTTTAATTCCTCTCCCGCAAGCGTCAACCGTCTGTTTCTTATATATTCGCTTATGGAAAGTCCCGTCACAATATGGAACGTTTTTTGAAAATAATCGGTTGACGAGTTTATATATTTCGATACATCGTCTGCGTTTATATTTTCCAAAAGATTACTTTCAATAAAGTTTATTGCATTTTGTGTGTCGTTAATCCAGTTCATTTTTTATCGCCTCTTGTAAAAACATTATAAAACATTTCCATTTGATTGTCCCGTCATTTTTCGGTTTTATTTGTCCATCCGCTGAAAATATTTGTCATAATAAAAACCTGCCGATAAAGCAATTACAGCTTTTTCGACAGGTTTCGTCACTGTAAAAGGGCTATGAAAAAGATATTATTTACGATTTTGGCTGATGCCTTTGAACCCACGCGTCCCCGAAAAAAGTTGGTAGCAAGCCGGAGAACCCGGAGCGCGTTTAAAAGTGAGCAACAAAGGCGCAGCGTGACCTTTTTCGGAAAAGGAGATTTGGCATTTTTAAGGCCGAAACGCTCTGTTTTGTCAATTCGCTTTCGGATTTTCAAGCATTTGCTCTTTTGCGTCCAACGGAAGCACATCAGTAAATACAATCAAATTGGAGGTGATTTTTTCTCGATCGGTCAGGGCTTTCAATGTGCCGTTTCCGTAAAGGATATCCATCACCATCAGCGCCACTTCATTGCTGATAAATCCGCTTGCGGTCCAGCTAAAAATTAAATCCTGCATTTGGGACGGATAATCGTGGGCAATGGTTTGCGCATATTCAAAGGCGTAATCCGCAAACTGTCTTTTACATTTTTCATCGAGCTGCGGAATTTTGGCAAAGAAAGTTTCCGCTTTTCCCTTGACCACCATAAGATTAACCTGGTTGTTTTCAGAAATAAACTGTCGCTCCCTGAGTCGTTTGAATTTATCTGCATTTACACGGTCATCCGCAATTGCATCGGTCATGAATTCGTAAAGCGTTTCATAATCCGACGTCAAATTATTTTTCCAGCCCCCTTCGCGCGAAGAGTATCGGCTGTCTATAGACCAGGAATAGACCGGATACTTATCAGACCAGCGCGTCATATTACCGCAAGCCCGCAGAGAAGGGAGCTGCAGAGTGGGAACATAGTCCTTATCCGCCTGAGTCCTTTCTATTTCTATAATAGCGATATAATTTCCCCCGTCCGTTGTTTTAATATAATAAGGGGACAGATCCTTTTTTGTCTCCAATTGACATTTGTTAGCCACGCCGTAAAAAATCGCTGCTGCTTCTAAAAGATCACGGTTTCCGCTGGGAATATATACCTCCTTAACATCAGAAATTGCCTCCCGGACAGATTGGGCGTAATCCTTTGCAAGCAGTTGGGCTATTTCAAGCTGTTTTTTTAATTTGTTTTCCTGTTTTTCCAGCGAATACGTTGGCGAATCAAATCTTACGTAGGTGGTAAATCTGTTGCCGGATTTTTTCACTAAAAAGCCGTTGCTTTCCAGCAGCTCGATCTTGTCCTCGATGAACACGGGAGTGACGCCCAATTCTTCCGCTATTTCTTCTTTTGTCCTGGGAGTGTCATACACACTGTAAACGATATTCAGATTTAAGCTGTCATTCAGGTAATATTCCGGGCCTCCGTTTGGCCCCGGATCCCCGCAGTGACCAATGCTGACGGCTTTAACGGGCTTCATGCCGAGCTTTCCTATTTTCCGTTCCATGTGAAATCCCTCCTTTAATTCATGACGCGCTTGATTCAGATGCCATTTTACGGTGCCTGTCGGGATCCCTTGCTGTGCGGAAATCTGTACGATAGATTTGTTTTCGTAATAGTATGCATAAACAATTTCACGGCGTGTTTTGGTGAGAAATGCGATCTCGCGCCGCAAACGCAGGAATTCCTCCTCGGCCTCCCCCAAATCATAAGCATCCTCAAAGGATAGGTTGATTTCGTCGAGCGCAATCCCCTGATGCTTTTTTACAGAAGAAACATATTTGGAGTAGACGTGTTCGCTGATGCGCCAAATATAGCCCTCTAAGTTGTATATTTCGTTTGCTTTTATTAAGGATTTATACAACTCTTCGACAATATCCGCGCAAATGTCTTCTGCTTCAGCATAGGAAAACGCTTTTTTGATCGCGAATCCATAGATTTTAGGAAGATATTCGGTTAGTATTTCATCCGCTTTTTGTTTATCCATACGCATTACTCCGGCGCCGTTTGACTATATAGTGGAAAGAAATTCAGAAAGGTTGGCGATATTGAGAATTATTTCAATCAGACGAATCAAAAAGCAAAAATCCGAACGCATCACCAATGAGCGAAGAGTTCGGATTTTTTTATTCTGTCAAAGGGTTATCAAAAATGTAGTTGCTATTTTGGAGGGAGGATTTGACCCCTCGCATGGAAAAGCCTGCTTAATTTATGCGCTTTTGATTGTCGCCTGCTTTCTGCTTTCCAAATTTTTTGCGCTTTTTTCTGTGCTTCATCAGTCATAACCAAATAAATCCCGTCAAGTTTACCTTGCCAAACTTCAAAGGCAATCGTGCACTTGTCGACAATATGCTTTGGGAAAACGTCGTCTTTCAAGGAAAAGAAATATTCCTGTTCTTTTGCCTCGGAAAACGAGGCAACCGCTTCAATCAGCCTGGAAGCCTCTTTTACCAAATCGGCCTCTGTATCCCAATCTTTCCTGGTTAAATTCAGTATAGGAGCAAACAGACGGGAACACGCGGACAATTCTTGGGGAAGCTCTACCGGCTTTTTTTCAAGTAAAAAGTTACCACTGTCATCGGTATGTTTCCCCTTTTTTATTGTTATTACCGAGCAAACCGCGCCAAGTAAAACCCAGACATATACGCCGTAAGAAAGGACGCCATCATAAAACCAATATTCGGTTCCGGCTTGGTCACAATCCTTCGCATATAAGCTGCCGACCGGAAAGTTGAAAGGCTCGTTAATGCTCAGGCCCCAATTGGCTGCGATTTCCTCCCATTCACTAAATTTTTTCCCAACATAATCGAACAGTGACAATAAATCGCTGTAATCAGATTCGGTGAAATGCATACCTTCCTCCTCATCGTATTTGACTGTTCAGTAAATTCTTGCGATGTTGAAATAGGGACCGCTTAATCCAACTTTAACCCAGGGCGCACCATAACAAATACGGCTCTAATTGTAGCGCATCAAACAAAAAACGACAAGCCGAAACTTGTCGTTTTTTGTGAGAGCCACATGAAAAAGATTTTTCAGCTTTTCGGAGGTGAGAGCTGAACCGCCGAATGATCGACAGACCAGCTCTTATACTACAAAATAACAGTAATCCAGTATTATATTTCCTTTTTCGTCAGGTGTAGTAAATCTTGGACATTGGTCACGCTCAAAATGACCAATATAACCGCATTCATTGGATTTTATTTTCATTCCGGCAGCTATCAGTTTTTCTGCACACTGCGGAATCAAACTATGCACTTCATTTTCTTTTCCATAAATCCAGCATACGCCAAGGTTTTGCTGGGGAAAATCAATATAGTCGAGTCCCACGTCTACTTCTGTTCTTAGCGGAGCAAACATTCCTACCCAAGCATCATAAGCGCCGGTTTCCTCGTTGCGGTAGCATAAACCGAGATATGCATCATTGTCTTTGTAAAGCAAGTGGCTTTTCTCCTCACCGCCGGAAGCTCTTTCTACTTTTCCGAATACGTCAAATGTAAAGGCGTCGCCCCAGTTTGCTCCCCAATCTGTATTTTCGCTGTTTCCATAATTTTTACCGATAAATCTCATTGCCGGGATGGATTGTCGATATACTTTAATAATCTCGGCCATTTTATCAACCACCTTTAACAGAAATAATATTCTCGCTTTCATTATAACAGAAATTTTGTTTCGGAGCAATGAATTTGAATCTTTGTAACTCGCCAAAAGCTGGTGGCGATAGTGAGCCGTTGTGAGGGCGTTTACAACCGAACAGGCGAGCCGAACGTGACTTTTGGCGAAAGAGGAGAAACAGTGGAGCGGATGACTGATTTTTATAAATTAAAAAATCGGAACGAGCGTAACTCGTTCCGACGTGGCGCGCCCGGAGGGATTCGAACCCCCGACCTTTTGGTTCGTAGCCAAACACTCTATCCAACTGAGCTACGAGCGCGTATAAACGATTTGTTCGCCGCCCGCTTGGACAGCATATAGATTATAGACGCTGACAGGGCGATTGTCAAGAGAAAAAGCGGGGAAAAATACATTTTCTTTTGAAAGGCGGCGGGCCGGCTTGACAAAAACCGTCGATTGGTGTAAGGTGATTACCGACAACCGCATCTGCTTTCACATATGAACAAGGGGTGCTGACGTTCGGTCGGCTGAGAGGGAGCCCGCGGCTCTAAACCCTGAACCTGATCCGGATAATACCGGCGGAGGGATGTTTTCATACTGGTGGGTTATCGCGCCCGCGCGCGGTAAAACCGGCTTGTTATGCAGCCCCTCCACTTCCGTGGAGGGGCTTTTTGCGTCCCGCGTGTGAAGGAGAGTGGGAACAAAGGGAGGTTTTCTCATGCAAAAAAGCGCATCCACCCGTATGACGGCGGTCAGGCTGACCGAAAGCGCCATCATGCTGGCATTCGCCACCGTGCTCAGCCTGGTCAAGATCGTGGATCTGCCCTATGGCGGCAGTATCACGGCCTGCAGTATGCTGCCCATCCTCATCATCGCCTATCGGTACGGCACCGGCTGGGGGCTGTTCACCGCGGCGGCTTACAGCCTGCTGCAACTGGCCACGGGCATGAGTTCGGTCAGCTACGGCATCGGCATAAGCCCTGCCGCGGCGGCCGCGATTATCCTGCTGGATTACATCATCGCTTTCATTGTGCTGGGGCTGGGCGGGATCTTCCGCAAGCTGTTCCGCAGCCAGGGCGGCGCCCTGGCTGCCGGCACTCTGCTGGCCTGTCTGCTGCGGTATGTCTGCCATGTGATCTCGGGCTGCACCGTATGGGCGGGGCTTTCCATCCCCAGCCAGGACGCGCTGCTGTATTCCCTGGCCTACAACGCCACCTATATGGTGCCCGAAACCATCATCACCCTGGTGGGAGCGGTATACATTTCCAGAGTGCTGGATTTTCGTGGCGAATCCATCACCCGTACCCAGCCGCAGGCCAAACGGCCGGACATGGCGGTGTTCCTGTCCGGACTGGCAAAGGCGGCCTTGGTGTTTGCGGCGGTGTGGGACGTAGCGAAGATTTTTCCCGCCCTGCAGGATCCGGAGAGCGGGGATTTCTACATCCAGGGCATTGCGGACGTGGAGTGGCTGTCCGTGGTGTTGGTGACCGTCCTGTGCGCCGCGCTGGCCGTGCTGCTGTTTTTCCTCTGCCGCAGGGTGCCGGCGGAGGATACCCGCAGCCTGAAGGGGCTGTTTTCCGCGATTCCCTTCCTGGGTGTGGGCGCCGCCGCGGTGCTGGATGGAGTTTTTATTCATAATACCCTGAACAAGATTGTGGACAAGACCGCCGAGGCGCTGGAGGAGCTTTCTGGAGACGGCCTCCAGACCGCGGCCAAGGCTGTTGCGGATATCGCCGCCAACTACTGGTTGCAGATCATTGTGTTTTCCGCCGCCGTGGTCGCGGCGCTGATTCTGGTTTCCGTACGGTATTTCAGACGGAAAAACGCGCAATAAACCACCGGGTTTTCGGAGGCCACCGCAGGAAGACTGTCCTGCGGTGGCCTTTTTGTATTCGAAAACGCCCGGCAGTTGTCGGGAATGCAGCAATCGGGAGAAAAAGAAAACAGGGGGAAAGGGAGAACGAGGCGGCCAAGGGGAAGCCAGGCGGCGCCCCTCTCTTCAAACAACCCGAAGATATCGCCGCTCTTTGGATTGAGAGGGGACGGGAGGCAAGCGCCGGGAAGCGCACTCGAAATTAGGGCGGCCGGATTTCCGGCCCATCCGGCGCTCCGGCTGTCCTAGAAAATACTGGTTGCCGTTTCATCGGCTGGGTACACCGGTTCTGCTGGGGGGAGAAAAGCCCTAGACAAAATGTTCCGAGGGAGGCTCCCTGTCAAAGCGGTTTTTTATCGGTCGGAGGGAGGAAGGCGTGAGCGGTGGGGCGCGGGGGAGAGGACGAAGGCGGCTTTCCCTGGATATTCGCCGCGGGTTTGCATTTGCCGGCGGTTTTCCCATAATATCCCTTCCCGGCCTCTTCTATTTTTTTCGTCTTTATGGTATAATCAATTATTATTCGACAAAAGTGGGGTTAGGATATGGAGGAAAGGGAAAACCGGGGGGGAGAGGATCTCGTCGCGGGGCGCAACGCAGTGGCGGAGGCGCTGCGGGCGGGACGGCCGCTGGACAGCGTGCTGATCGCCCGGGGGGAGCGCTCCGGGAGCCTGGTGGCGCTGGCGGCCAAGTGTCGGGAGCGGGGAATCCCGGTCAAGGAGGTGGATCCCCGGAAGCTGGACGCGCTGTGCGGGCCCAACCATCAGGGCATCGCCGCGGTGGCGGCCTGCCGGGAGTACGCGACGCTGGACGACCTTTTCGACCTGGCCCGGGAGAGGGGGGAACCCCCCTTCCTGGTGATCTGCGACGAGCTGGAGGATCCCCACAACCTGGGCGCGGTGGTGCGCACGGCGGAGGCGGCGGGCGCCCACGGCGTTATCATCCCCAAGCGCCGGTCGGCGGGACTCACCGCCGCGGTGTATAAGGCCTCGGCCGGGGCGGTGGAATATCTGCCGGTGGCCAGAGTGCCCAACATCGCGGAGGCGATCCGGGAGATCAAAAAACGCGGCGTGTGGGTCTATGGACTGGATATGGACGGCGACACCTGGTGCCAAACCGATTTGCGCGGGGCCCTGGCCCTGGTGGTGGGATCGGAGGGCCGGGGGATCGGCCGGCTGGTGCGGGAGCAGTGCGACGGGGTGGTATCCCTGCCCATGCACGGAAGGATCAATTCCCTCAACGCTTCCGTGGCCTGCGGCATTCTGCTGTACGAGGCCGCCAGGCAGCGGGCCGGCTTATCCGGCCGATGATGCATGAATAAACTCCAGAGAACCGGGGGGCTTTGCAATGGGCAAGCATGACTATGACATCGAGGATATTCTGCTGGAGGCGCAGATGCGCAAGAAGCAGCGACAGGGAAGCGAGGGAGGCAAGCCGGTCGTCCCCGCCGCGCCCCTTCCGGCGGAGATGAGCAGAGCGCCGTCGGTCAGGGGAACGCTGCCGGTGCCCGCCCCCTTTGTCCGTGCGGAGGCGCCCAAGCCGGAAGCGGTGCCCCCGGCCCGTCCGGATGCGCCCGCCCCCCGGCCGGTTCCGTTGACTCCGGCCGTTGCGCCGAAGCCCCGGCCGCTGGAAGAGCCGGAGCCGGTTAAAGCGGCGGCTCCGGCCGCGGAGGAGGAACCGCGAATCCCTCTGGGGGCCCCGGAAGCGGAAGAGGATGTGCGCATTTATCTGCCCGGAAGCCTGGCGGGCGGCGGAAAAAAAGAGGAGCGTTCCTCCCTGCCTCGCATGGACGAGACAGCCCGGCCGGCCTTTCAGGATTCACCCACCAGGGTGCTGGAGATCCCCGGCGTCAGGAGGGTCACGAAGGTGACGGCTCCCCCGCCGGAGGCCCCTGCCGGTGAGGAGATGGAGGGACAGCTCAAGATAGACGACTATGTGGACGAAAACCAGCAGGAGGGGGAGACGGAGGAGGACTGGGAGGAGCGGCTGCGCAAGGCCCGTCAGGAAAAGGTCAGCGCCTTCCGGCTGCTGCGTCAGGATAAGGGGGACGGCGGTTTCAAGCTGTCGGGAGAGGACGAGGAGGTCAACGATCCCGCGGAGGAGCCGGAGCTGTACGAGGATGAGGAGCTGGAGGATTACAGCAGCTATGAGGAAACCGACGCGGTGGCCAGCGAGCTGCGCTACCGCCGCCGCACCGGCTGGATCACGCTGATTCTTTCCGGCGTGGCGGAATGCGCGCTGGTCTGGCTGACCCTGATGTCCTACCTGACGGGCGTCCCCGCCATGGAAGCGCATATTTTCCTGGCTGTCAATGGGTTCCTGCTGCTGGTGATGATGCTGCTCAACCACCGGATGGTGGGCGGCGGGCTGGGCAATCTGGCGCGTTTCCGGGCGGATGCGGACAGCGCGGTTTCCGCCGCCTCTTTGTTTGCCCTGCTGCACACGCTGCTGCTCTTTTTCCACACCGATGCCGTTTCCCGGGGGGAAGCGCCCCTGTTCGCCTCCGCCGCAGGGCTGGGGCTGCTGCTGGGCGCGGTGGGAAGGCAGATGCGCCTGGGCCGTATAGCGGAAAACTTCCGTTTTGTTTCCTATCAGGGGGATAAATACGCCGCCCATCGGGTGGAGGATCCCCAAAGCGCGGTGGAGATCGGCCGTTCGGCCGTGGCGCTGGGGGAGCCGGAGGTGGCCTATTTCAAAAAGGCGGATTTTCTGGAGCGGTTTTTGGAAAACTCCTATGGCGACGACGGCAGCGACCGGGCGATGCGGATCTTTGTGCCGCTGGCGCTGCTGGCCTCCCTTCTGCTGGGGGCGGGCTGCCTGCTGCTGAAGAAGGCGGATTGGTGGGGCGCTCTGGCCGTGGGGGTGGGCACCTTCTGCCTGGCGTCGCCGGTGGCGGCGCTGACGGCCTCCAACTTTCCCCTGCTGCGGGCGGCGAAGCGATGTCTGCGCCGGGGTTCCATGCTTATCGGCTGGGAAGCGGTGCGGGAATTCGGCAGCCTCCACGCCGTGGCGGTGGATGCGCAGGATCTTTTCCCCAGTGAAAGCGTGCTGCTTCATGGAATCAAGACCTTTTCCGGCGCCCGGATCGACGAGGCGCTGCTGGAAGCCGCCGCGGTATCCATCGCCGCCGGAGGCCCGCTGGCCGGGGTGTTCCGGCGGGTGATCGAGAATAAGACGGATATGCTGCCGCCTGTGGATACGCTGGTTTATGAACAGGATATGGGCTTATCCGGCTGGGTAGGCGGCCGCCGGGTGCTGGTGGGCAACCGCCGTCTGCTGGAGAATCACGGGGTGGACGTGCCCTCCCGGGATTATGAGAACCGGTACGCCAAGGATGGGCGGCAGTTGGTTTATCTCTCCACGGCGGGGGAGCTTTCCGCCATGTTCGTGGTGAGCTATATCGCGGACGAGGGGATCGCCCAATCCCTTCACAGCATGGAAAAGGCGGGCCTGACCCTGCTGGTACGCACCTGCGATCCCAACGTCACCGAGAGCCTGATCTGCGGGACATTTGATATGGACAGCTATTATGTGGAGGTGATGGGGGTCACCGCCGGCCGGGCCTACGAGCGGCTCCGTTCCGCCCCTCAAACGGGAAATCCCGATGCGGTGTTGGCTTCCAACGGCCGCCTGGAGGGGATGGCCACCGCCCTGACCGCCTGCCGCCGGCTCCGCGGCGGCGTGGCGCTGGCCGTGACGGCGCAGATCGTGGGCGCCGCCCTGGGCTTCGGCCTGAACGTATTTCTGGCTCTTACCACCGGGCTGTCCCTGCCGCCGCTGTATATGCTGGGCTACCTGCTGGGATGGTCGGCTGTCTCGTGGATTCTGCCCCTGATCCGGAAGGTATAACAGCGCGGCGGATGGAAAATTGGTTAGGTTGCATAGAATCACCCTCCTGCCCTTGTGGCAGAGGGTGATTTTTTTCATTGTCCGCAGATTTTAGTTGAAAAGCAGCACGGGATAGGATATAATTATCAAAGCGAGACAATTTGTTTGTACATATTTTGTACATAATTGCTCACAATCCGTCGAATGGCCTTCGGCTGGATATACGAAAGGGGAATCACACATGAAACAGTACAGCGCCAAAAACATCCGCAATGTCGCCCTGGTGGGCCACGCCGGTACGGGAAAGACCTCGCTGGCTGAAGCCGCCTTCTTTCTGTCCGGCAAATCCGACCGGCTGGGAAAGATCTCGGAAGGCAATACCGTGTGCGATTTCGACCCGGAGGAGATCCGCCGCAAGGCTTCCGTATCCCTGGCCCTGCTTCCTGTGGAGTGGAAGGATACCAAGATGAATCTGCTGGATACTCCCGGCCTGTTCGATTTTTCCGGCGGCATGAGCGAGGGCATCCGGGCCGCGGGCAGCGCGGTGATCGTGATCTCAGGAAAAAGCGGCGTCACCGTGGGGGCGGAAAAAGGGTTCCGCGCGGCCCACAAAAAGGGCATCGCCACCCTCTTCTTCGTCAACAAGATCGACAATGAAAACGCTGATTTTTACAAGGTTTTTGAGGAGCTGAAGACCACCTTCGGCCCGATGGTCTGCCCCATCGTGGTTCCCTGCTACCGGGAAGGGGGTCCCACCTGCTATGTGAATCTGCTGGAGTACAAGGCCTACACCTACGCCGCCGGCAAGGCCACGGAGGTACCGATCCCGGACATGGGCCATCGGCTGGACGGCCTGCGCACCGCCATCTACGAGGCGGTGGCGGAAACCAGCGAGGAGCTGATGGAAAAGTATTTCTCAGGAGAGGAATTCACGCCGGACGAGCTGATTCTGGGTCTGGCCACCGGTGTGCGCAAGGGGGACATCGCCCCGGTTTTCTGCGGCTCCGCCGCGGAGCTGCAGGCGGTGGATCAGCTCCTGAACGGTCTGATCTGGCTGGCCCCCTGGGCGGAGAGCGTCGCGGGGGAGGAGGGCGTGGACAGCAACGGCAATCCGGTGGAGCTGCAGGTCAATGACAACGCCCAAACTGCGGCGGTGGTGTTCAAAACCATCGTGGATCCCTTTGTGGGCAAGCTGCTGTATTTTAAGGTGATCAGCGGCAAGGTTTGCGCGGATTCCAGCCTGCTGAACATGCGCACCGGTGCCACCGAAAAAATCGGCAAGGTGTACGTGGCGACGGGTAAAAAGCAGGAGGAGGTCCCCTGCATCGCGGCGGGGGATATCGGCGCTGTGGCGAAGCTGGCCTCTACCAACACCGGCGATACCCTCTGCTCCCCCGCCCGTCCGGTGGTGCTGCCGGGAGTCAGCTATGAGGAGCCCAGCCTTTCCATGGCGGTATACGCCAAGAACAAGGGGGATGAGGAGAAGATCGCTTTCGGTCTGGGCCGCTTGATGGAGGAGGATCCCACTATCTCGGTGGTGAACAACCAGGAAACCCACGAGATGATTCTCTCCGGGTTGGGCGAGCAGCATTTGGACGTGGTTGTTTCCAAGCTGAAGAGCAAGTTTGGGGTGGACGTGAAGCTGGAGGCACCCCGAGTGCCCTATCGGGAGACGATACGCAAGA
>CAKTTT010000036.1 GCA_934615635.1 uncultured Eubacteriales bacterium
GAGCAGGGTCAGAAACTGGGCGATCCCCTTCAGCGCGGCCTCGTCCGTTTTAGCGGCGACATGCATCCGCGCCATTTGAACGAAGCGTTCTTTATATCCCGAGTAGATAGCCGCCAGCCGTCTGCGGATATATCCGTCGCCGTCTTTCGCTCTTTTCCATAGATCCACATACATATCCAGCGCCTCGGGATGGCTGTCGCTTCCAAGGGCGTATTCCCTTACCAATCTGTGCAAACGGTCCGCCGGCGTTTTCCCATCTCTGACGGCGGCCTCCATCCTCTCCAGCCAAAGCTCGCCGGCGTATTCCACCGCATCCATGCAAAGCTCCCCTTCCCCCTGAGGATAGAGAGAAACAAGCAACGGAAGCGGCAGCCCTGTCGTTTCCGCTAGAGTCTCCAGTCTCAGGCCGTCTATTCCTCTATCCCTCGCCTCTTGGAAAGCCAGTCTGGCGATCTTTCTTTTTTTGACATCCAGCATGACGTTTACTCCTCGGTTAACCATTTTTCGAAGAATTCAACCACCAATTTGTCGTAATCTTCCCCCAGCAGCGCGCGATTGGTCATATGATGCGACCGCTTCACCGACAGCAACCGGCTTTTCTCCGATTGCGACAGCCTGTAAGCCGTCCGCGCGTTTTGTATGGGAATAACCCTGTCCTTTTCCCCATGTATGAACAAAAGCGGAAAACCCTTCAGCCGCTTCAAACGTTTTTTTGTGCGTCTGCTCATATGGAAGAACCCGATGACAAAAAGATAAAGCGCCATAAAGAGAACTCGCGTAAGCCGGTTCGTGATCTTTTTGTTATTCAACACATACAGGAAATAATTTTTCACATACAGCAGCGGCCCGCTGTCCAGTACAACAGCCCTGATCTCCTTTTCCACGCAGGCAGCCTGAATGGCCAGGGTGGCTCCCATGGAAAAACCGATGGCCCCCAGGGGACCGCGGATTCCCCTCTTCTTCAGCAACGCCAGAAACCGCTTCATGTCCTTTTCCAAGGTATAGCGACTACTTCTCCTGGAACCGCTTTCCCCGTGATTGGGATAATCGAAAGCCACCACTGTAAATCCATGCTCCAGCAGAGAAGCGATATAGGGGAAAATGGACTGCTTGCTGCCACCTAAATAATGGCAGGCAAGGATGACGCCTTTGGGCGGACCGTTCGGATGATACTGTATGGCCGCCAGCTCCAGTCCGTCGGCAGAGGAGAAAAAGAAATGCTCCGTCCGAAAGGGGATGTCCTCCACCGGCCAGCCCTTGTTAACCGGCGGATGGCCCAGCTTGTATACCTGCTCCCGACTTTGTATAACGCTGCTGAAAAGAGCGGACAACGCCGTCATTATCACCGCCACCAGCAGCATCTGGAGTACGCCGGCCAGAATCATAAGACCGATCATTCCAAGGAACATGGCGCTCTCCCCAGCTTTACCCTTCGAATCACGTTGTTCCCGTAATCCGCAATCATCAATTCATCGCCATCCACCGTCATACCGGCGGGGATGTTCAGGCGGGCTTCTCCTGTCTCTCGCCACGCATCCACAAAGCCCGGCGTCCCGTTTCCCACCAGGGTTCGAATGGTGCCGTCGCAGAGCTCTACCTCCCGGATACAGTGGTTTCCCGCATCCGCAATCAACAGGGAGCTTCTCCACAGCGCGACCCAGTACGGGCCGTTCAGCCGCGCCGCCCGGGCTGGTCCGCCGTCGCCAGAATACCCCGGCTCGCCGGTTCCGCAAACCGTCGTTATCACACCCGACGTCAGGTTTACCCGGCGGATGCTGTGATTTCCGTAATCGGCTATATACAGCCATCTCCCATCCCTGGTGACACTCAAGCCATACGGCTTGTTCAGCCGCGCCTGTACGGCCAGCCCGCCGTCGCCCACGTTGCCGTATTCCCCGTTACCCGCGACCGTGGTGATGATGCCCCCCCAAGAGATCCGGCGTATGACGTTATTGCCGTAATCATTGGTATACACGTTCCCGGCTCCGTCCACCGTCACACCGCCCGGGCGGCTTAACCGGGCGGAAACCGCCTCCTGCCCGTCGCCCGTATAGCCCTCCTGCCCGTCGCCCGCAATGGTGGAGATGCCCTCCTTCTCCACCATCCGCAGACAGTGGTTGCCGGTATCGGCTATGTATATACGCCCTGTGGACGGATCAACCGCCACGCCGCTGGGCTTGCACAGCTCCGCCTGAGCGGGATCCCCCCCGTCGCCCGTATAGCCCGCCCGTCCGTTACCCGCCAGCGTATATATTTTCCCATCGCGTATATAGCGGATCCGATGATTGGACCTATCCACAAACAGCAGGCCGTACTGCGGATGCACATCCACCCCATATGGCTCCGCAATAGCGGCCGTAAAGGCGGCGGCTCCTTCCGTGCAGCAGCCGCGCAGGCTGTATCCAGCCAACGTATGGCACGCTCCTTGCCGCAATGGCGCAGGGGCCTCGTCCGGCGCACGTTCCACACGGTTTCTCCCCCCTTTTTTCGCCGTCAGCAAGGCGGTTTCCGCCATTTTCAGCAAAAGGAAGGGGGTGGACAGCTTCCGGGAACAGGAGGCGACTCCGAAGCTCGCCTTAACGGGCACCCTGCTATACCTCTCCAATCTGATCCATTCCTTCTCCTTCAGGCGCCTCTGATAATGCCGGGCCAGCTCACAGGCGGCTTCCCCGTCAATCCCCTCCGCCAGCAGCAGAAATTCGTCGCTGCCTCTGTGGGCCGCTCGCAATGCTTTCTCTTCTCCCAGCATTCCACCGATTCTCTCCAGCACCCTCTCGCTTTCCTCGCGGCCGATGCGGCGGGCGATATTATAGAAAAAATCAAGATCCATCAACATAACGGCCACCGTCTTCCGATTCTCGATGAGAAAACGCAGATAGTCGGTCAATTCCTCACAAGAAAACAAGCCTGTATGACCATCCCGCTCCAGCCGCATGTCACAACCCCATTCCACCATCCAGCGCGAGCACCTGACCGGTCAGATAGTCCGGGCTCATTGTTTCATCCAGCAGAAAACGGACAAGCATGGCCACCTCCTCCGGCAGGCACAACCGCTTTGTCGGCACACCGGACAGCAGCCGTTCCAGATACTCCTCGGACAGACCCTGCAGCATCTCCGTTTCCACCGGCCCGGGCGCCACCGCATTAACGGCAATCCCATAGGAGGCCGTTTCCTTCGCCAAAGCCTTTGTGAAGCCATGCAGCCCCGCCTTGGCAGCGGAATAATTTGTCTGCCCGGACAAGCCTTGTATCCCGCTGACCGACCCGATGTTGACGATTCTGCCTCTGCGCGCCTTCAGCATGTGGGGGATAACCGCCTTCGTCACATGGAATACACCGGTCAGATTGACGCCGAGAACCTCCTCCCATTCCCTTTCCTCCATATACAGCAGCGTGCGATCCATACGAATCCCCGCATTATTCACCAAGCCGTCGATCTTCTGATAATCCCTAACCACGGATTTGATAAAAGCCTTTACCTCCGCGCCGTCGCATACGTTCACCCTATGTCCTGTCGCGCTGCCACCCAGCGCTACGGCGGCTTTTATCAGTCTTTCCGCGCTTTCCTCATCCTTCCGGAAGGTAAACACCACGTTGGCATGGCGCTTTGCCAATTCCATCACCACGGCCCGGCCGACCCCTCTCGAACCGCCGGTAACCACCATGGTTTTTCCTTTTAGGGGCATCCTCTCATCACTCCTTGCTTCAATACAATCCTTCTTTTTGCGCCGTCAAGCCGCCGGTTGTCTGCACGCCTCCCGAAGCCGGCGGTACATCTCCCGTGACACAACGATATGCAACAGTTTCCAAAATGGAAAGCGAATTCTAACGCTGCTATTCAGTATGCGCTTGGTATATCGCAGCGACAAAGGGGCCCTCACAGCTATTTCCGAAGCAAAGTAACGCGCCGTGTCCTTCAGCGCGTCTCTATCGACAATGCGATGGAGACAGCCGCACGCCAACGCTTCCTCCGCCCCTATCCGTTCCATAGCCAGACACAGACGACGGGCGGTGCCCGGACCGGCTGCCGCCGATAGAAGATCCAGTACGCCGTCCGCTGGCAGTCCACCGTATCGGGGATCCGGCATCCAGAACCACACGTCTTGGTTGCCCAACCGAAAATCGCAGGCCATAGCGATGGATACCGCCGAGCCGATTACTCCCCCGTTGAGCTGCGCAATGAAAACCATTTGGGAATTCCTGATGGTGCGGACAATTCTATAAACAAGAATCTCCGCCTGTATGATTCGGCAGGCCGTCGACCACCGTCCAGGACAAAGCATCGCTTTCAAATCCAATCCGGAGGAAAAGACAGCGGTCCGGCTGCTGGATATAATTACCGCCCGGGAATCCGACCGTCTTTCAATCTCCTTCAACCGCTTCAAAATCCGTCGAAGATGGGGGATGTCCAACGAATTGGCCGGCGGGTTATCCAGCACGATCCTTTCCACGCCTTTCACGCCTTTCGCACCTCCTAATCCCTCCTCATCCGAAAACCGGTCGCCATAGACTGACGCAGACCGTCCTCCAATAAGCCAGCCAGCTTCTCTCTTTGCCCCTCCCTCCGCCGCACCACGTCACAGGCGGCTGTGCGGAAAGCGATCCTTTTTTTCTCGAAACCCGACCGCAGAGCCGCAACGGCCGGCGGCAGAAAGGAACAATTCTCCTGCAGTAAATCGATCCCCATCCGGACATGCAGCTTCTCCGCGATATCCAGCAGCCGCCGACGCCTGCTGTCCGGTCGATAAAACAGCGAACCCTTCAGCCGGTCCTCCAAATGCGCGTAAAAAACAGACGCGACGTAACGGCCGGGAGACAGCTCCGGAGAGGGGCAATTCGGATGATCGAACATCCACATTTCCTCCCATACAAAACGGATCGGCAGCCGGTTCTCCAGCCATTCCAGAATATGGTTATCATACAACGGAATCAGCCCCATCCAGATGATGCGGTGTTTGCCGGAGGGTCTCCATGTCGCCGCCCTTTGCCGGAGACAGGCGTAATAGCCCTCCAGAACATCCACCGCTGTCTGGCCGCCGAAATCGTTCTCCACTGTAAACAGCGCCAGCATATCCGTGCTGTCCGCTATACCGGGATATCGCATACGCATTTCATCGATTTTCCGCTTGTATTCGTTGGCCCGATTGAATAGGCGGGATACCTCGCTTTCAGAACGGCTTCTTTCATAGTGGGAATGCAGGAAATCCACCGCCCGCTGTAAATCCTGCCGCATATTTTCCCGGGTAATCCTGACCAGCGGAATCTGATATGTCTCCTGCAGATATTCCATCAGCCTCACTGCATCGGGGCAGGGAAACTCCATAGCCAATAAGCAGCGGGGCTTGGGCAGGATTTTCCTTTCCACCAGCGAGGCGAAGGCGCTCTGATAAGAGCAGATGGTCTCCGGCAAGGCATCGCTGGATTCGGTATATAGGCCGGTGGACACCGTCAGTCCCACGATCCTCTCGATATATAGAGCCTCTATATCGAAAAGCTGCAGCAGCTCCGGCGGAAAATAATAGGTACACAACAGATACGGCGCCCCCTCCTGAATCCGGCGCAACGTCTTCAACTGGCTGCCGATATACTGCGCCAGATAGGGTTTATGGCTGTTCTCCAGCATCCGGGCCGACAGCTCCAAACGATGTATCAAGTTTTCCATATTGTTTATACCATCCTATCAGTGCGGCGCCCAAAGCACCGGTTATTTGTGGTTCCTCCGGCACCTGCAGGCCGGGAAAATATTTTTCCATCCGGCGGCGAATCCCCATACTTTTCGCCACGCCACCCGTCAGCGCCACCCGCCTTCCCCTTCCTAGAGTCAGCGCCATGCCCGTGATACGGCTGACCACCGCATCATATAAGCCGGCCGCCAGCTTCTCCGCTCCTATGCCTTTAGCAATACCGGATATCACCTCCGACTCGGCAAAAACCGTACAGGTGCTGCTGATCCGATAGGGTGCCGCCGCCTGGAGACCGCAGCGGGAGAAGGTCTCTATATCCATTTGGAAAACGCCGGCCATCACCTCCAGGAATCGTCCTGTACCGGCGGCACAGCGATCGTTCATGACAAAGTCCTCCACCCCTCCGTCGTGGGATAGACGGATCGCTTTACTGTCCTGTCCTCCGATATCGATAACGGTATCTGCTTTCGGAAAAAAATAATGTACTCCTTTTGCATGGCAGGTGATCTCCGTATACGTGTACTGAACGCCGGGTATATTTCGCCGTCCGTAACCCGTCCCAACAATAAGGTCCTCACCAGCATCAAGGCAGCCTGTCTCACGACGAATCTCCTTCATCATCTCTTTTACGACGTCTCCATGTCGGCAGCCGCTGCCTCCTATCCGATATCCCCGTATGGTTTTCTTCTCATCGAGAAGGACTATATTGGTGGACACCGAACCGATATCGATTCCCCAGATCATCTGTTTCCTCCACAATCATCGGATTTCTTCCTACCGGATAAATTCCATGCTTTCCCGAAAAGCTTCCATCCGAAGCTTCACCTGCTCGGACGACATGCCGCCCGGGTCAATGCAATCGCCGGGCAGCTCCAGATAAGGCAGCCTCCTTTTCTCCGCCGCCCGCCGAAGCTCCCAGGAAGCGCCGGGTATCGCGCGGCAGCCCTGGTGCATCCATATAACTACGCCGTCGATCTGGTATTCCTCCAGCAACCGATCATATAAAACCATGCGCTCATCGCTGCTCCACAGGAAAAAATGGGAGAGAATCTTCTTCGACAAGCCCACGAGGGGAGCGTCCTTCTTCAGCGTCGGCCAATATATGTAACTGGTAATGTCAAAGGCGATCACACACCCCAGCGTCTGCTCAAAATATCGCATCAGCTCCCCTGCATGAAGCGGCGCGAAATGGAACCACAGGATTCTGCGCGGCGGCTTCTCCGTCCGTATCCAGGGGCCCGATCTCATACTGCGTTCCTTCAGTTGCCGAAAATATGCTTCCGCCGCTTCCGCCCCCCGTGGCGATCCCATCAGAAAGGAAATCCCGAAAAGATTTCGCAACGCCTGATTTCCCCAAAACAGGCACCGGCCCTTCCTCATCTCGTTTGCCGCCTGCATCCAATTGCGGCTTTGGTCGGCATATTCCGCCGCTCTCCTCAAGGCCCCCGGATCGATAGAGCGGCCCGTGTGTTTCTCAAGGAATTCCATCAGACGGCAAAGCTGTCCCGCCATCGCCCCCACCGCTTCCGGCGACTGCTGTTGATAGGGTACCTCCAGCAAAAAAATCTTTGTATGAAACCGCTGCTGAAAATAACGCAGCAGGCCGCTGCCTCCATCGCAAATATGAGAGGAAAAAACCGCAAGGCGGGGCGGCGGCAGCTCACCGCGTTCCAGCGCGCCGATCACCGCCCGGTGATAAGAGCACAGCCCGCCGCGAATTCCCCGCTGCTCCGCCCCCCGGATGAGCTCTTCGGCCAGATGCAGGGAGGATATCCATCCCGCCGTCATCTCTGCGTGTAGGGGGATCAGACCACAGGCGTAAAACAATTCCGTGGGCATAACCATATTGGTCCACACCACATTTTCCGGTTCGTCCCACACCAGGCGGGAATACAGATTTCTCTGATATTGCACCAGAATTTTAGCGGCTTCCAACTCCATCTCAGCCGCCGCCCCGTCCACCCAACGGAATCGATGCGCTAAACGGCTCTTCTCCCCTACTTTCCTTTTCCTCTCTTCTCCTTTGACCATCTGCACACATTCTCTCCTCCGGTAAACTTTCCCGAAAAGCCTCCAAACGAATCCGATTCTGCTCTCCCAGCAGCGGGGTGAACGCCTCCTCTATGGCAAGGAACGGCCGGCCGCGGCGGCGGCAGATATCCATAAGCAGGGGGATGGAAAACAGCGCATAATCGCATTTTGGCGAATAGATCCCGATAACCGCCCGAATCTCTCCCTCCCCTTTTTCCAGTTGCTGCTCAAGCCAGGAAGGATACTCCAACATGTGCGGACAGCATACATTTCTCCCCTTCCCATGCAGCAGCCCATCCCCTCTCAGGCTTGATAAACAATCCTCAACTTTCAAGCTGAAGGGATGGAATATGGAACGCAGCATCGCGTACCAACCGGGATGAACGCCCCCTCCCAGCAGAAGGATACCCCCATTGTTCACGGGAGATGCTTTTTCTGTCGGTATAAAAAGAGCGGGGCGGCCGCAGCCGAAATGCTTCTGCAACGCGGAAAATAAAGAGGCGTATTCTCCCATCAGCCGCACCGCCCCGTCCTTATTCATCTGGCCGGGGATTTCCAATATATGGATGAATAAGGATGGAAAACGATACCGCAAATAATCATATAGGCGTTCCGTGCTGCTGCAGCAATGGGCGAGAAGCACCCCGTCAAAGACCTCAAATCGCATTCTTCCGAACGCCTGCATATACCCGCATATTGCCCTTGAAGGTTCATACTCCCTCCGCTCCCGCTCATCCTCCGTCTCATCGCCGGGAGCAACCATTTCAAATCCCATGCTTTCCAGGTGCTTTACCGGCACATAAGAACAAAAATACAGCAGACGCTTTTTTATGACGGTTTCCCCCTGTTCCGGTAATACTCCATCCAATATACCCGCTTGTTACGCTCCGCCTCTTTATTGTTAACGCTCGTTAATAATTGCGTATAAAGCCGGTTGAGCTTTTCAATCTCCAGGCGGGCCGGCCGGATGACCGGCTGAAAAATGGTATAATCGTTCCAATCGGTTGAAAGCAGCTTTCCCTCCCGCTTCATTTGCCGATACAACGGCGTACCGGGATAGGGGGTATACATGGTGATATTGGCGGCGAGCAGCCTGGTTTTCCGAATAAAATCCTCCAAACGATGAAATGTCTCCTCCGTGTCTTTCTCTCGCCCCACGATAAAGCTTCCCGTGACGCCTATCCCCTGGCCTTGTATCCGTTCGATATATTCCGCATACCGCTGGACGTGTCCGGATTTGAAATGGAATGGATCCATTCCGTTCACCTCCTGCTCGGTCACCCCCTCCAAGCCGATTAGGACTTGGCGCAAGCCGCTAGCATAGGCGGAGCGGATCTGCCGTTCGTTCTCCCCGAAAGAGATATCCGCATTGGCGTACCATGTCAGGCCTGTTTCGGAAAACAGGGAAAACAGCATCTTGGCGTGATCGGGATCGCTCCACAAATTGTCATTGGTCAGATAAATCCGGCGGGCCTCGGGTAACCGCAGGATGGCGCGCAGTTCGTCGGCTACCTGCCGGCGCGTTTTTCTTCGGAATTCCGCGCCATATAAACCCGCTACATTGCAGAAACGGCAGCGATGCGGACAGCCCCGGGCCGACTGCATGGGAATCAGCCGCCTTTCTTCCCTTCTCAACGCGTCGTAAAGAGGCAGAGGCGAATCCTCCAGATTTACAGCCCCAGGCCGTTCAAGGTAGATTTTCCTCACGCGCCCGGCAAGATAATCCCGCAAAAATTCTCGGAATATGTACTCGCCTTCCCCTATCAAAAGGGTATCCGCATAAAGGGCGCTTTCCCTTTGCATATGAGAGGTATGGACGCCTCCCAGCGCCACATACGCCCCTCTTGCACGGTAAGCCTCGGCGTAACGGTAGGCGCGTCTAGCCGTGGGAGTAACCGTATACATACATACCAGATCGAAATCCCGCTTCGGAAGCGGAAGGAAATCTTCGTCCACCACCGTGACGTCGAAGCCCTCCTGCATAGCAATCGTTGCCAGCAAAAGCAGAGAGGGGGTCACTACCTTCCAACGGTTTCTTTCCACGCTCCGATCCACAGCGCCAGGCCAGCAAGTGTTGTAGGGATGGCCCCCCGGCCCGTCCATTTTTGGTGCTAACAGCAAAAGCGATTTCATGGCCGTTCCAACCGATTGCGATAAATATTCCTGAAATAGGCCTGACGTTCCCTGGAGGCTGCGGGGGAATAGATCTGCCGAAGCGTGTAGGAAAACCCCTCCTCCAATTCCTCCACCGTCATATTTTTAGGTCGTACCACTACATTCCACAAGGTATAATCCCCCCAGTGCTTCGTTAAAATGCGATTCTCTCTGTTCAGTCGGTCGAACAGGGCCGAACCAGGGAAGGGCGTCGGCACGGAAATCATGGCGCCGTATAAATGATTTTCCATGGTAAAATCCACCACCCGCTGGAACACCGATCGGTCGTCGCTGTCCAGCCCCACAATAAAGGTTCCCCATACGCCTATACCGTAAGACTGAATCACCCGGATCGCCTTGGCATACTCCGGCAGCCTTTTGAACTTCCATTTTTCCAGGGACTGCAGCGACTGTGGCACAATGCTCTCGAATCCGATAACCATTTTGCGGCAGCCTGCATCATATAAATGTCTCAAAATCTCCTGCCGGGAGGCCACCCCGATATCTGTGTGGGTCATCCAGTGGATCCCCATCCCCTTCATTTCTCGTAAAAGCTGCAGGGAAAACCGGGGATTCACTAGCATATTGTCATCGGTGAAATACACATGCGGATATCGGCGATATCGCCGGATAAGCTGCAGCTCTTCCATCACCTGCTGTACGCTCTTATGCCGGTAAACCGGCCCGTACACCTTGGTGGATGCGCAAAATTCGCAGTTGTGGGGGCAGCCCCTGGATATTTGCACCGGTATGGTCCGGTAACGGCTGAAATCCAGCAGATCGTATCGCGGCTGCAGCACCTCGCTCATCTCCACCAAACGATCGTTTCTATATAGCCTTCTCGGCCGTCCCTCCCGGTAATCCTGCATGAATAGAGGCCAGGTGTGCTCTCCTTCTCCGATAAAGACCGTATCGAAATGCTCCAGAGTCTGCCCCGGCAGGTTGGTGGGATGCATCCCGCCGCATATCGTGTAGACGCCTCTTGCGCGAAAGGCATCCGCCAGCTCATATGCGCGGGAGGCCTGCTGCGTCATGAAGGACATGCCGACCATGTCGTATCGGCGGCTCCAGTCGATTTCCTCCGTCTCCTCATCGATATAAGCAATCTGGTCAAAATACGGCGTAGCCATGGCCGCTATGGTCAAAAGCGGCGAGTTGGGACAGGACATCAGCTCCTGCAGCGAATCGATATTCACCAGATCTGCATAAATACGAGCGGTTTTGTCCATTTCCTCCTTCCGGCCCATTTTCACTCCCTTGGGAGAAATCAGCGCAATATCCATGGCTATGACCATTCCTTTCTGGCAGAGGCTGGGAATCGTCCCTTTCCGACTTTTTGGAAACAACACCGTGGTCTCCGTGCAAAAATGCAAAACCAGGGTTGAAAATGACCGCTCAACCCATTTCCCCTTCAGCAGCGCGCTTTCGGAGGCGATGCCGAATGTAACGCAGACGCAGGCGGGAATTCTCCGCCGAATAGAAGCGGTCGTACATCCACGCCACACCCTTGGCCAGCTCCTCCTGAGTCATATTTTGGGGCTGGAACACCACATCCCAAAAGGTGTAACGGCTCCAGTCCCGATCCGTCAGGCGTCCCTGCTCCTCCATCTGCCGAAAAAGCGCGGTGCCCGGCAGCGGTGTCAAGATGGTAAAGCTGCCGGAATAGATCCCGTTATCCACCACAAACCGGAGGGTTTCCTCAAAAACGGAAGGTGTGTCGCGGTCCGTACCGAACATAAAAGAGCCCCATATGTACACGCCGGCTTTATGGATTTTTTCTATCAGCCCCGGATAAGCGGCGCAGCGGCCGGCTTTCCACTGATTTTGATCCAACAGCCGCAGACTCCCCTCGTTCACATTTTCCAAACCAATAAAAAGCCACCGGCATCCGGACGGGCGGAGCAGCTCCAGGATTTCAGGCTGGTCGGCGACGGATATGTCCGTCTGCGTCCCCCAGGTGATATGCTCATCGGCAATGGCCCTGAGCAGCTTCAGGGAATGCTCCCTGTGGATAAACATATTGTCGTCCGCAAAAAAGATAAAGGCGTTGGGGGACACCGCCTTGATGGCCCGGATCTCCCGAATGACCTGTTCCACCTCTTTGTGTCGGTATACCGCCCCGTATATCACCGGCAGGGTGCAATACGCGCAGGTTCTGGGGCAGCCTCTGGTGGTCTGAATGCTGTAGGAGGTGTAAAGCTCGGGGGAGGTGAGATCGTATCGCGGCGTCGGGGAAGCGGTCAAATCCACATATTCCCCGGCCTTGTACATCCTTTCGGGACAGCCTCCCATAAAGTCCTCCAGAAAACGGACAAAGGCCGCTTCTCCCTCTCCAGTGATCACTGTATCCGTATGTTTAGCGGCTTCTTCCGGAAATATGCTGGCATGGATACCGCCGATTACCGTGTAAACGCCCTTGCTTCGAAACGCATCGCAGATAGCGTAGGCACGTTTGATCTGCTGCGTCATTCCCGTGACCGCCACCAGGTCAAACGCCTCGTGAAAGGGAATCGCTTCGCCATGATCCTCATCAATAAATCGCAAAGAGAAGGTATCCGGAAAAAGGCCGGCGATGGTGAGCAGGCTCAGATTCGGCGTCTCCCAAGCCCCATAAAAGTTGGATACGATGTCGTTGCGCTCCAGAAAGGATTTCAAAAAAGGGTTCTTGCCATATTTCGACCCTTTCGGCACGATCAGGGCCGCTTTGAACTGCCGCATTTCTTTTCCCCTCCCTCACCTGCACGGGTCACTATGCGTATTCTCCCGCTATCCCCATGAATTTCCACTCGGTCCGTTTCCTGAAATACAGAGAAGGCGTTGCCATTAAAGACCACCACCGGCAGACCGTATTCCCTCGCCACCACCGCCCCGTGAGAGAGCATATTGCCATAGCACATAATCAGACCGGATACCGACTTTAAGATCGGCGTCCAGCTAGGATGAAAGGTGTCGACCACCCCTATGCATCCTGGAAGAAGCCCACCGAAATCCTCTGCCCCCCGGATATATCGCACAACGCCTTCGGCCCTGCCGGCGCTGATCCCCAGCCCTTTATAGCTGGTATGTCCGCTTCCCTTTTGCACAGCTATCTGCCGGGAATCCCTGATCATGTAGGGCGGCGTATTCCGCCCCTCCCTCTCAAAGGCTTCCCGCCGGGCGGCAATCGCTCTCCTGTCGGCGGGAATCCCGGAATAGCGGCTCATCAAACGGATTTCCTCAATGGAGAGATGAAAAACGTCTTCCATTCCTTCCAATCGTCCTTCCTGTGTAAAACGCCGCCCTATTTTCAAAAGAATACGGCGCAGAAGCACCCAGCTTTTGTCAAAATAATATCGCTGGTTTTCTCGCAGACGCATATATTCGCCACATAGACGCCAATAATGGGTCAGATAACGCCGGTATCGCCTCGGATGCGGATGTCCCCCCGCAAGCCGCGCTGAAAGCACCGTCTCACTCTTTGTCTCCCCTTCCTGTTCCGCCTCCCGGGAGAGGAGCGCCGGATCGGTTCGCACAAGCTGCTGAAGAAGCGTCGCCACCTTTACCGGATCCTCCAGCCAATGAGGGTAATACAGATCGTCACAGGCCATCCCCCGATGCCCGTGTTCCGTTAGAAATTCCCGGAGCCTCTCTCGCAGCTCGCTGAAGGTTTCCTCCTTCTCCACTTTGCGTAAAATTTCCTTTGCATCCATCTGGATGAAAACGCACCGCATTTCCTCCCGGCTTCGGATAAAGGCGGCCATGCGCTGTAAGCTCCGATTGGCCTCTACCGTCATATTGCGCATGGAATACCGGCCGATCAGTTTTTCCGCCGCCTTTATCGCTTCCTCATCCCCTCCGCAGACCTCCCGTATACGTCCGTACAGCAACTGGGCGATTCCCAGGAAACGAAAATGATCCCTGCCTAAAAAAACGCAGAAGTTGTATATACAACGATCCAATATCTTCATCAGGTCCCCGGTATCTTCGACCCGCTCCGCCGCCTCCAATCTTTTCAGCGTCTTTTCATATCGGGGCAGCCGCCGATACCAGGATCGATACCCGCAGCCGATCCACCGCCGCAAGCGCCTTCTTTTTCGTCTGCTGTCCGGCTTCTCCTCAAAATACGCCTTCTGATAGCGGACATTCCAATATACCCGATTGTACGCAAACTGCAGCGGCCGCTCGGAGAATTCCCTGCCAGGTCTGTTGTCGAACAGGCTGAGATACACCCTGCTCTGCCAGGATTCCAGCAGGGACAGGTAACAGACGCTGGCCGGTCTGGCGTACCGGTCCAGGAGAATGCCGTCCAAATCGTCTCCGATGACGGTGCAATATAGCTGCGGATCAAACCGTATAGCCATCGGCCGAACCTGAAAGAGCCAGAGCCTTCCGCCCCTAGCCCCCCACTCCACATCGCAGGGATAACCGAAAGCTGCTTCCAGATGCCGGGCGGCGCGCAAAAGCCTTCGGATTATAGCGGCCGGCAGTCCATTCCCACCTTCTGTCACAGCTCCCGTTTTTCCGTCAACCCTGCAGCGACTCACCTTTTCGCCGCCGCCGGTAATCCCCGCATTATGCCCCGCCGTATATTCCACAAGGATCCGATCCTGCGCGTTGACCGGATCCCGGGTGAACAGGACGCCCGATATCTCGCAAGAGAGCATTTGCTGGAAGATCACCGCCATGCCGCCGTTGGGACGGCCGCTTCGATAAGCGGCCGCATCGGGCGCAATAAAAGATGCCCACACCCTTTTAACCGCTTCCTCCAGTTGGAAAAAGCTTTGAATATGGAGGCAGCTTTCAAAAACTCCCGCAAAGGACCGCTCCCTCCCGTCCTCCTCCCCCGCAGAGGACCGCACGATCAGTTCCCGCTTTTCTCCCCTCAGCCGATGGTAGGCCTCGGACAAAAGGAGGGCTATGTCCTCCGGGAATTTACCAGCTAATATCCGCTGCGGCTCCGCCGTCTCAAGGGAAAAGCCATTCGCCTCACAGTATCGTGGAAGCGCCTCCGCCCCCAGCACCACGCCCCGGCAGATGCGATATCCCATTGTATACAGCCTGGAAAGATTCACCGCTTTCCGGCCTACGGATGACAGGGGGAGGTTCCCCGCCTCCTGCAAAGAATAAAGTCTCATATTCCCTCTAAATCCTTCTCCTGATGTATCCAGGTACAGGTGAATCGGGCGCCTCCGATCCGGGTGTTGGCCGAAACCGTACAGCCGGGACCGATTTCGATCAGACGCGTCGCCCCGTCAAGGTTCAACGCGTTCACCAGCGTCTCCCATCGCAGCGGATGACTGATTTGCCGGGAGAGCTTGCTCCATATCTGCTGCCCATCCCGGCTTTTGCCGCCGTCCAGACAACTATAAACCGGCACAACCGTATTCCGTACAGCGGCCTTTTTAAAGTAGGGCGCCGCCCTCCTTTGCACCTCGTCGCACAAACAAGAATGGAATCCCCGACGGGTGTTCAGCGGCAGCACCCAACGCGCCCCCCGTTTCCTGACAGAGCGAACCGCCCGCTGCAGAGAGGGCTGCTCCCCGGATATGACATGCTGATCCCGCGAGATATAAGCGCTGATTCCGGTATAGCTGTCGAAAGAGGCGCGGCGGCAGGAATCCTGCAACTCCTCCCGGCTCATTTCCACAATGCGGTACATATCCTGCCTTTTTTCCACAGGCTCCCGCAGCAGCTCCTCCAGCGCCTCCATGGTCTTTAAAACATCTGCAAAATCCACCGCTCCCGCCGCCGCACAGGCAAGGAACTCCCCCTGGCTATACCCGATGAAACCCGCCGGCTCTTCCACTAGCCGGCAAACCACCCGAGAAATCGCATAGCTGTGCACCGCCAATACAAGAGGCAGCCATCTTTCTTCCAGTGTGTCGGACCGGTAGCACAGGGAAACGAAATCCTGATGAAAAAGGTCGCCGGCCAACTCGAAAACCCGTCTAACCTCTGGGAAGGAGCGGTAAAAGTCGTCTTTCCTTTCCTTTCCGAAGGCCTCCCGTCCAGGAAAGGCCACAATGGTTTTTGGTTTATCCACGATTATTCCTCACAACGTCTATGCCGCCGCGCTCTCCTCTGCCGGAGAATGGACTGCAGCCGTTCCGCCGCTCGGCGGGGAGAGGCTGTTTTCTGATACAGCTTGAGCAGCCCGTCCTCCAGTTCTTCCGTCGACATGGACCGGGGAGACGCGACCACATCCCAAAGCGTATAGCTCTCCCAGCCTTTGTCCATCACACGGCCCTGGGCGCACATATCCTCCCTCATTTTTGTTCCGGGAAGCGGGGTGGGCACGGTGATGTTGGCTCCATATAAATGATTATCTTGGATAAAAGCCGCCGTTTCGTCGAATATCTCCGGTCCATCCCCGTCCAAGCCCACGATAAAGG
>CAKTTT010000037.1 GCA_934615635.1 uncultured Eubacteriales bacterium
ATACCCTCCTTTTTGATTTCCCGCTTTTACTATACCGGAAATGGAGGGTATTTTCAACTATTATGTTGGGATTTGTCGAGGAAACTCTTGTAAAAGTATCATGATATCTGGCTGTATAGGGGTTTGGTGAAAGGCGGCGAAAAATAGGCCCGGCGGTTCCATAGGAACGGCCGGGCATGTCAGGATACCACTTTCCGCGCTTATCCCGCCGCGTGCAGGCTGTCCTCCAGTATCCGGCCGTCTTGGATGCGCACCATCCGCCCGGCGGAGGCGGCTATGCCCGGATCGTGGGTGATGAGGATCACCGTATGCCCTTGGGCGTTGAGGGCTTTGAGAATACCCAAAACTTCTTCGCCCGCCCGGGTATCCAGATTGCCGGTGGGCTCGTCGGCCAGGATCAGCGGGGGATGGGCGGCGATGGCCCGGGCGATGGCCGTGCGCTGCTGCTGCCCGCCGGACATCTGGGCGGGCCGGTGATCCATCCGTTCCTCCAGCCCCACCTGCCGCAGGCTTTCCATGGCCATATGCCGCCGTTCCTGGCGGCCGATGCCCCGGTAGATCAGCGGCAGCTCCACATTTTCCAGCGCCGTCAGCCCGGGCACCAGATTGAAGCCCTGAAACACGAAGCCGATGTGCCGGTTGCGGATGAAGGACAGCTCCCGGTCGGATAGGGAGGACACGTCCCGCCCTTCCAGTTTGTACCGGCCGGAGCTGGGGGTGTCCAGGCAGCCCAGCATGTTCATCAGGGTGGATTTGCCCGAGCCGGAGTGCCCCACGATGGCTAGGAATTCCCCCCGCTCCACCATCAGGGATATCCCGTCCAACGCCCGCACCTCGTTGGCGCCGGGATGATAGATTTTATACAGATTTTCAATTTCTATGCAAGGCATGGCTGCGGCCCCTTTCGGCTTTTTTCATTTTCCTGCCATTATCCTGTCCCTTTTAAGCGGAAATATTGCAAATATCTTCCGCCGCGGGTATAATAATACAATGCGGCGGAAGAGGGCCGGGCCGCGCCCGGCAGCGTGGGAAAGCCGCTGTGTGGGAAGGATCCGCCCGGCCGGCGTCAGCCTGCGGGGAACGGGTCGATCATGTGTAATGGAGAGGATGGAAATACATGCCGTCAAACATGCTGTCGAACGAATGGAAAAGGCTGAAAAGCGGAACGGATATCCGGGGGGTGGCGCTGCCGGAGGGAGGACGGACGGTGGATTTGACCGATGAGACGGTGGAACGGATCGCCGCCGCCTTCGCCCGCTGGCTATCCGATAAGGCCGGCAAGCCGGCTGCGGAGCTGACCGTTTCCGTAGGCAGGGACAGCCGTCTTTCCGGCCCCCGCATCCGGGAAGCGGTGATCCGTGCGCTCACCGCCAGGGGCGTCCGGGCGATGGACTGCGGTCTCGCCTCCACTCCCGCCATGTTTATGACCACGGTGGACGGCGGCTGCGACGGCGCGATTCAGATCACCGCCAGCCACCATCCTTTCGACCGCAACGGCCTGAAATTTTTCACCCCCGCCGGGGGACTGGACGGCGGCGATATCGAGGCGCTGCTGCTCTTCGCCCAGGATGGGGACGGCCTGCCCGCCGCCGAGGGAAGGGCGGAGGCATTTCCCTATATGGACCGCTACGCCGCCCGTTTGCGCGACATGATCGCGCGGGGGCTGGGGGAAAGGGAGGAGGATCGGCCGCTGTCCGGGTTCCGCATTGTGGTGGATGCGGGCAACGGCGCCGGGGGCTTTTACGCCGCTCAGGTGCTGGAGCCCTTGGGCGCGGACATCGGCGGCAGCCAGTTCTTGGAGCCGGACGGCCGCTTCCCCAACCATATTCCCAATCCGGAAAACGAGGAGGCCATGGCCTCCGTCTGCGCCGCCACCGTAAAAGCAGGGGCGGACATGGGCATTATCTTCGACACCGATGTGGACCGGGCGGGCTGTGTGGACGCCGCCGGGCGGGAGATCAACCGCAACCGGCTCATCGCGCTGGCCGCCGCCATTGTGCTGGAGGAGAATCCCGGCGGCACCATTGTCACCGATTCCATCACCTCCAGCGGCCTGCACCGTTTCATCGAGGAGCTGGGAGGGGTGCACTGCCGGTTCAGGCGGGGCTACAAAAACGTGATCAACGAGGCACTGCGGTTGAATGCCGCCGGCGTCAACGCGCCGCTGGCCATCGAAACCTCCGGCCACGCCGCCCTGCGGGAGAACTATTTTCTGGACGACGGGGCATATCTGGCGACAAAGCTCCTGATCCGGGCGGCCCGGATGCGCCGGGAGGGAGGCCGCCTGGAGCATCTCATCGATCGGCTGGCGGAGCCGGCGGAAAGCGTGGAGGTTCGCTTTCCCATAGCGGAAGCGGATTTCCGTGCCTATGGCCAGCGGGTGCTGGAGGATCTCACCGCCCTGTGCGGGGAGCGGGAGGACTGGCGGCTGGCCCCCGACAGCCGGGAGGGCGTGCGCATCTCCCTGAACCGGGGCGGCGGCGAGGGCTGGTTCCTGCTGCGCCTCAGCGTCCACGATCCGGTTATGCCGCTGAACATCGAAAGCGATGCCCCGGGGGGCTGCCGCCTCATCGCGCAGGAGCTGGCTCCCTTCCTCCATGGCTATGACGGTCTGGATTGCGGCGCGTTCGACAGCTATCTGGCGCAGGCCTGATAAAGGGATTTTGATAAGGAAATGGGGATGGATGGAATGGATTGGACCGAGCTGCGGCTCACCGTGTCCGCCGGGGATACCGACCGGGCGGCGGATATCGCCAACATGGCGGTGCCCTATGGGCTGTATATCGAGGATTACAGCGATCTGGAGCAGGGAGCCAGGGAGATCGCCCACATCGACCTGATTGACGAGGAGCTGCTGGCCAGGGACAGGACCCGATCGGTGATCCATCTGTATATCAGCCCGGAGGAGAGCCCCGCCGAGGCGGCGTCCTATCTACGGGAGCGGCTGACGGCGGCGGGCATCGGCTTTGAGCTGGCCGCCGAGGAGGTCAACGAGGAGGATTGGGCCAACAACTGGAAGGCCTACTTCAAGCCTCTGCCGGTGGGGCAGCGGCTGCTGATCCGCCCCACCTGGGAAAGGGTGGAGGACGCGGGAGGGAGGCAGGTGCTGTCCATCGATCCGGGTATGGCGTTCGGCACCGGCGGCCACGACACCACCCGGCTGGTGCTGGAGACGCTGGAGCGTTACGTCACGCCGGACACCGATCTGCTGGACGTGGGCTGCGGCAGCGGGATCCTTTCCATTGCAGCGCTGCTGCTGGGGGCCCGCTCCGCCGTGGGGGTGGATATCGATCCCCTGGCGGTGAAGACCGCGGAGGAGAACGGCCGGATCAACGGCATTGCGCCGCCTCGCTTCACCGTGCGGCAGGGGGATCTGGCGAAAAGGGTGAGCGGCCGGTATGGCGTGGTGGCCGCCAACATCGTGGCGGACGCCATTATCGCCCTCTCTCCCGCCGTTCCCCGGTTTCTGGAGCCGGAGGGCGTGTACATCGTGTCCGGGATCATCGACACCCGGGAAGCGGAGGTGTCCGCCGCCCTGACTGCCTGCGGCTTCGCCGTGATCGAGCGCCGGGAACACGGCGGGTGGCTTTGCCTGTGCTGCCGGCTGCAGCGGGCGGCGGATTAGGAGGGGCCGGCAGCCGCCGTTGGGGGAGGGAGCGGGTCATGAAGGTTTTGCTGGTGCGGCCTTTGCTGCTGAATATGCTCGCCATCACCGGCGCCATCGACTGTGAGCCGCTGGAGCTGGAGTATCTTTACACCGCCTGCCGGGAGATGGGGGTGGAGGCGGTCCTTTACGACGGGATCACCGAAACGCGGCCCTTTTCCGCGGTGCTGGAGCGGGAGCGGCCGGAGGTGGTGGCCATCACCGGAACCATCACCCAGGAAAACCGGATGCGCCGCTACGCCGCCCTGGCCCGCCGGATTCTGCCCGGCTGCCGGGTGGTGCTGGGCGGCGTTCACGCCCAGCTCAACTACCGCCGCCTGTATTTCCCGGAGGTGGATTTCGTTCAGCGGGGAGAATCCATGGAGGAATGGCAGGCGCTGCTGCGGCTGATCCGGGAGGGCGGCGATCCGGCCGCGATCGGCAGCCTTTGCTGGCGGGAGGGGGGGATCTTTCGGGAAAATCCCTACCAGCCCGGCGATATCACGCGGCTGCCCATCCCCCTGCGTCCTGCCCTGGAGGCGCATCCGGAGGCTTTCCGCTATCTGGATTACTCCCGGGTGGCCACTATGAAAACCGCCGTGTCCTGCCCCTTTTCCTGCAACTTCTGCTATGGCACCCATCTCCACGGCGGCCGGTATCAGGCCCGCCCGGCGGCGCTGGTGGCGGAGGAGTTGGCCGGTTTGCCGGCGCAAACCGTCTTCTTTGTGGATTCTGATTTCCTGGTGGACGACAAGAGGGCGTGGGAGCTGGTCGGGCTGCTGCGGCAAAGGGATATCCGCAAAACCTATATTTGTTATGCCCGGGCGGATTTCATCGTCCGGCAGCCCGTTTTGACCGCCGCTCTGGCGGAGGTGGGCTTCCGCTGCTTTCTGGTGGGGCTAGAAAGCCTTTCCGGCGAACGGCTGGCGGCTTATGAGAAGGGCGTCACGACGGATGTGAACGAGGACTGCCTGCGGGTGCTGCGGGATTGCGGCGCGGATTGCGTGGCGTTGATGATGGCGGATCCCGCCTTCACCCGGGAGGATTTCCGGCGGCTTTACGCCTGGGCCAGGGACAGAGGGCTGAAATATGTATCGGTGCAGGTGTACACCCCCATTCCTCCCACGCCGCTATATGTGGAAAAGGAAGCGGAACTGCTAGACCGCCGCCCTGAAAAATGGGATCTGGCTCATCTGCTGCTCAAGCCGGCGCATATGACCCGGGTGGGCTTCACCCTGCGCCATCGGCTGCTGATGGCGCGGCTGTATCTTTTGGGCTGGCGGCGCGGCGCTTACCGTTTCGTCACGCCCCGGTTTGTGGCCGGCCGGATCGCCGCCTGGTGGAAACGGCGGCGAACGCTGCGCTGAGACATATCATGCGGCGGGAGAAAGGAGAAACAGGCTTATGACGGATTGGCGGGATCGCACCGCGCTCCTGTTGGGCAGGGGGGTGGTGGATCGGCTGGCGGAGGCTTCGGTGGCGGTGTTCGGCCTCGGCGGGGTGGGCTCCTTTGCGGCGGAGGCTCTGGCCCGGGCGGGGATCGGTCGCTTGGTGCTGGTGGATGGAGACGTGGTGGACGTCACCAATCTCAACCGCCAGTTGGTGGCCCTCCGCTCCACTGTGGGACAACCCAAAGCGGAGGCGATGGCCCGGCGGATAGGGGACATCAATCCGGATTGCCGGGTGGAGGCCCATAGCTTGTTTTATCTGCCTCCCGCCGGGGAGGATCCGGGTTGCGGGAGGGGTCTTATCGACGGCTGCGATTTTGTGGCCGATGCCATCGACAGCGTTACCTCCAAGCTGGGCCTGGCGGAGGAGTGCCGGGACAAGGGGATCCCCCTCATCAGCGCCATGGGCTGCGGCAATAAGCTGGATCCCACCCGTTTTCTGGTGGCGGATATCCAGGAAACCAAGGTGTGCCCCCTCTGCCGGGTGATGCGCCGGGAGCTGAAAAAACGGGGGATCGGGTCCCTGACGGTGGTGTATTCCGAGGAGCCGCCCCGTGGGCCGCTGGAGGAACTGGCGACGCCCGCTCCAGGCCGCCGGGCGGTACCCGGCAGCATTTCCTTCGTCCCTTCCGCCGCCGGCCTGATCCTAGCGGGGGAGATCATACGCCGTCTTGGCGGCGTGGATTGAAACCGGCTCTATCTTTATGGGACGATAACGCCCGCTTCCCCCGCTTTCGATGGGGAGGAGAGGGCCCGGCGTGATAACATGCCGATCGCAGCGGGTTCCGGGGCACGCGGATGGGGGAGGAAACGCGACGGAGCCTTTGATCGGTCTTATCGGACGCAGCAGAGGCGTGCGGTTCGCGCCGGATCGGGAATGAAACGGTTCCCCCGGCTTAAGCGTTCGCCCAAGATAAGAGGAGATGGTCCCCGCCGTCCGGTGGCAAGCGCCATCCGGTTCGGCCCGTTCCGACCGCCCCTGCCTTCAGGGAAAATAAAAATCCAAGGAAGGCAATATGGTTTCCCTCTCGCTATGGCAACAGGGTTGCCGGGAGGAAAGCAGATTTTGGCCTCGGCGGAGCGATGACCTGGTAAAGAGGGATCCACGGAAAGCGATTCCCTGTTCGAGCTATAAAAGGAGGTTGCCCGATGCCCCGCTTTTTTCACGAAGTACCCTCCGGAGATTCTCTGATAATCAATGGGCCCGATGCCCAGCACATTCGCCGGGCGCTGCGGATGCAGCCGGGGGAGCACCTGACCGTCTGCGACGGGCAGGGGACCGATTATGCCTGCCAAATCACCGCTTTTGAAGGGGAGGGGGTCCGGCTCTCCGTTCTTTCCCAGGCCCCGAGCTGCACGGAGCCCTCCCTGGCCGTCACCCTGTATCAGGGGTTACCCAAAGGGGACAAGATGGACTGGATCCTGCAAAAAGCGGTGGAATTGGGGGTGACGGCGGTGGTGCCCCTGGCTACCTCCCGCAGCGTCGTCCGGCTGGACGGCAAGGAGGAGAAAAAACGGGAGCGGTGGCAGCGCATAGCCGCCGAAGCCGCGGGGCAATGCGGACGGGGAATCGTTCCCCGGGTGGAATCGCCCCTCTCCTTCGCCCAGGCGCTGCCTTTGCTGCGGAAGGATAAGACCATCTGTTTCTATGAGGGAGGCGGCCAGCCCCTTTCGCGGCTGGTGGACGCCGGAGAAGCCCGCCTTTCCATCGTCATCGGCCCCGAGGGGGGCTTTGCCGAGGAGGAGATCGCCGCCCTCCGGTCGGCGGGCGCCGCTGTCGCCACCCTGGGACCTCGGATCCTCCGCTGTGAAACGGCGCCGCTGGCCGCCCTGACCCTGCTTATGCATCTGACGGGAAATCTGGACGCATAGCAGGGGGCTTCTGTCAGAACGCCGTCCTTCCCCGTCATAAAGCCTCCATAAAGCAAAAAATCCCCGGATAAGCGGATTCCCCTTCCGCCTATGCGGGGATACGTTTATTGTGGAGCGGGAGAGGCCCGCCGGCCGGCGTATGGACGGGGGCCGTATGAAAAGAAAAGTGTTTTTTGATGGAGAGGAACGCCGGGAGAGGATGACCGAAAAGTGAAAATCAGCGCGCAACGCCTCCTGGAAAAGGGGCGGGACACGGCGGTTTCCATGACTCCGGGAGAAAGGCGGCGGGCGCTACTTCGCCCCCTCGCACAGGTTTTTCTGCGCGGCGATGGTGGCCAGGGTATCGCCCAGTTGTGTGAATACAGCGCCCAAAGCCGCTATTTCGTCCGCACTTTTTCCTTCCGCCAAAGCGGCGGCGGCCGCGGTTATCGCCGCAATGAGTTGATGGGGATGGATACAAATCACCTCCGAAACAGGCTGTGCATCCGGTAAAATCGTCGCTTGTTTTCCGCCGTGAGGAGGAATGGCCCCATAAAAAGGCGCTGTCGCTCCTCCCCGCAGCCGATTAAGCCTTAGTTAGCGGTCCGGTCTCCTTTGACGCGGCTTTCCCGATAGTCCTTCTGGGAGCGGCATACCGGCTTGGGGGGCTGCGAATGTCGAAAAAACGGAAAAGAGGAGACGGCAGCCCGTTTCTGACGATCGGTTTGCCCGTCGGATTTTACGATAACGGCCGTATCGCTTGGCTATGGCGCCGGGCAGGCGGGTTCCGCTGAAAGGGCGATACGAGTGGAACCCGTCGGGTTGAAGGCGGCGGCCTTCCCCTGAATGGAAGGGTCCACGGGATTTTTTACCGCGAAATCGTCTGGAGGGAGCTGCCTCCTATATGGAAAGCGCCGCTGCGAATGAGATAGCCGTTCAGTGAATGAGGGGCGCCGCCCCGCCGTCTTCGTCCAGGGACGTCTCCATTTCCGCCAGCAATTCATACAGGATTTGTTCCAGATACGTTATCTGCACAATCGTGTGGCGAACAGATCGATTTGCCGCCAGGATTTCGTTGGGGTGGCAGGAGGAAGCCAGGATTTTTTGTTGTTTTTCCCCTTCCAGGGTGAGGAGGCGGGAGAGAGCCCTCTCCACCTGTGCGATGCAATCCAGAGCGTCCGAGCCGCATAGCCCGTCAGGAGCGTCGCCCGGACAGGAGAGCGGGGCTTTGCGGCATGGGGTAACGGGAAGGGGAAGCGCGGGCGGTTCTCTGGCTTCCGGGGAAAGAATACAATCCCATATCCAGGAGGAACGACGATTCCGGGTAACGAGGACCGCCGCATGGAGTTCGCCGCCCTTCTCCTCCGGGGAGATCAGGACAGCGGACACCAGGGCGTCGTCTTGGGAAAGGGGATATTCCCCCACCTGTTCGCCGCCGCCGGCGTATACCCTGAGGCTGCGGCGGCCGGCGGTACAGCCGATGCAGAGCAGGTATGGATGGACGGCCAGTACGCCCGAGATCCATTCGCCGTCCGTTCTTTCCAGCAGTAGGCTTTCCTCGCCCGGCTTTTTCTGCAAGCCCATCAGGCAGGAAGCGAGGGCCACCACCGGTCTGCCGCGGTCACCGTCGTAGGTGATGCCCGTCACGTACCCCGGATCCGCGCCATGGCGCGGAAGCGACAGGGGGAAGCAGGCCGTTTCCTGAAAGTGTGAATCCAGCCGGAATACCATTGCTCTCACCTGCGGGCAGGAGGCCCAAAAGCAATGCTCCCGGGGATCATAGCACAGATGCTCGTAGCTGCGGCGGGTATCGAAGCAGCCCGTTGGGACAAAGCGGCGGTCGAATCCATAGATTTTGCCTGCGCCGGCCTGCGTGAAATAAAAACGCTCTCCGTCATAAGCCATTCCCGCATAGGGCGCCGGCGCCAAGGGGATCTCCTTTTGTCGCGTAAACATGACGATTCTCCTTACCAAAAACGAGGGGGATACCCCGCCCGTTCGTGAAGGAAGGGCATGGCGAATGCCATGCCCTTCCCGCCGTTATTCAGCACATGCAGCGCAGCACTCGTGGTGGGGGCTGGTGGGACACAGGCAGTCCTCAAAGAGCTCCAGTTTGGACTGCAAGACCGTTTCCAGCCGGGAAACGGCGTTGATGGTTTTTTCTATGCTGCGGTTGGCGGCCAGCAGCTGCTCCGGGCAAACCTCGGGAGTGCAGATCAGTCTGCGCAGTTTATCTCCCTCCGCAGAGAGAATCATAGAAAGCGCCGCTTGCTCCTGCGCGACGGAATCGATGATGTTGGTAATCGCCTGGCGGCGGGAAAGCGGGCAATATTCAGGTGTCCCCATAAAAAAATCAACCTTTCCAATATAATAAGATATAGTCCCCCTACAGGCTTATCACGTGTTATATCCCTTAAATAAACCGCGCGTTCCGGCTTGTGGAAGTTCCGGAAGAATTCCGCCCTTTGCGCACCGCTCGTCGGGGAAGCCTGTACCACAGTATATGACGGCGCGCCCATTGTGACAATGTTACTTTGGCTTCAGCCGGATTTCTCGGGAAGCCCGGGCTGCAAACTGCCCTTCTGGCGGCGACAGAAAGGTGGACGAAGGGTGTCACCAATCTTGTCCCACCGGAATAAGATGGCACCAAAAGGAAAGGAATGGTGTCATGAACACTTTTTTTATCGTCATCTCTCTGATCGGCGCGGCGGTGGTTATCGGCCTGGCCGTTGCACTGGTCGTTTGGCTCATTCGTGTTCGCCGTTTCAGGCCGACGGAGGATAAACAAAAGCAAAAGGATATGCTGAACGCCGACCTGGAAGCGGCGGGCTTCGCTTACGAGCCCAGGGGCGACTACTTTTATTCCCGGATGTACTGCTGGCAGCGGAAAACAGGCTATTGCCGGCTTTACGACGAGGGAGCGTCCCTCTTCAACATGATTATGGACTGTGAACCCGTCACCTTCAGCTATGGTGGAAAACGCTGGCTGATCGAGCTGTGGAAGGGTCAGTACGGCATCACCACCGGCGGGGAGATCGGCGTTTACAATACCCATCTGGAGGATATCCACACCAGCCGGTTTACCGGCACGTTTTATGAAAATATCAGCGACGCCGAAAGGCTTCCCCTATCCTTTGTCCTTCGCAGGAACAAGACGGTGATCATCAAGCGCAAAGCCCTGCACTGGTGGCTGACCGGCTTCAGGCTGGGGGAATTTTCCCAGCCATCCGCCCTTGTTATGGACGCGAAAATCCGGTTCCCCAACCGGGAGATGTGCGCGGCCTTTGTAGAGGGGTTGGAAAACATCGGCTACCGCAAAGGGGAATTCACCGTCTTTCGCACCACCGTCACCCTCCGCTTCGACAAGCCGCATTCGCCGCAGCCGCCGGCTCAGGAAGGACTGTCGAAAATGATGGTACAGCAGACGAATAAGAACAACTGCGGCCTCTATGCATTGGCCACCTCGGCCTATTCGGATACGCTGGATAAGCTGGAATTTCTAAAGGCCACCATGCCCGAGCTTTACCGGTTGTTCCTGGACTCGCTGTATTCCAAAGCCTTCTTCGATATGTTCGAATGGCTGCTGGATCTGATCTACGGACAGCATCCCACGCCCACGCCGCCGACACCGCCGACACCGCCGGATCCTCCCTGTCCTCCCGCTCCGCCTTGCCCTCCCTGTCCTGTCTGCCCGTCTTGTCCCCCGGAGCCGTCGCGGCCCTGCTGCCCCTACGGTTCTTCCTTTACCGCCTACTCCTCGAGGTATCGCTATGGCATTTGCCGGGAGCCTCTTGGCAGGCGCCGGACAACGGATGGTCTCGACGGCGATAATCCGGAGGAAGAGGCGCCGCCATGTCGTCGGTGAGGAAAAGCCTCCAACGGGCTTATGACGAAGCGGAGACGATTCCCTTTAATGCCGCGTCAAAGTTTGTTATCATGAGCGATTGCCATCGGGGACAGGGAAACAACAGCGATAATTTTCTGCCCAATCAGAATTTGTTTTTCAGCGCGCTGGAGCATTATTACGACGAGGGCTTCACCTATATCGAACTGGGAGACGGGGACGAGCTGTGGGAAAACCGCCGGATGTGCCCCATCATTGCCGCCCACAGCGATGCCTTCTGGATGATGTCCAAGTTTTATCGGGAAAACCGTCTGTATATGCTGTATGGGAACCACGACGTGGTGAAAAGCCGGAAATCCTTCGCCAAAAAGCATTGCAGCGATTATTACTGTGATTCCACCGGCTGCTGTGTGCCCCTGTTTCCCGGCATTCGCATCCATCAAAGCCTGATTCTGGAGGATGAGCAAAAAAGACGTCTTTTTCTGGTACACGGTCACCAGGGGAATCTGCTCAACGACCGGCTATGGCCGTTGGCCCGCTTTCTGGTCCGGTATTTGTGGGGACCGCTGGAGCTGGTGGGCTTTCTGGCCCCCACCGGCTCGGGAAGACCCAACGAAAAAAAGGAGAGAATCGAGAGGGAGCTGGCCGGCTTCGCCGATTCCAACCGGCAGATGATGATCGCCGGTCACACCCACCGCCCGGTCTTTCCTCAGCCCGGAGAAGGGTATTATTTCAACGATGGAAGCTGCGTCCATCCAAGATGTATCACCGCGATAGAAATCGAGAACCATCGCATCGCGCTGGTCAAATGGGAGATCGCCACCAGGCACGACAGAAACCTGTTCGTCGACCGTCGCGTACTGGAGGGGCCCGTTGATCTTGCCGCCTATTTCGAAGCTTAAGCAAGGGCGCCTGTATCCTCCTTCGGCGGAGGAGCGGCGGCCGGAAAACATCGGAAGGCGCAGGGCGGAGCAGGTCCGCGGAGTATCCGGCATTAGACGAAGGCCGCCGCGGGGCGGGAATGTCATGCTCCATTCTCTCCAGGGAACGGTCCCCGGTTCGCCTTGGCGGCGGGGTGGCTTCCGCCGGTCCCAATCCAAGGTGACCGGGGCGCCGGTTCGAATCGGCGGAAAAGCTTCCTGGATATGGAAGTAAGCCGGCAAGGGGCCTGCCCGTGTCCAGCGGCAGCGCCGATTGTTTTGCTGGAAAACGCAAAAAAGCGGTACGATTTCTAATCGTACCGCTTTTTTGCCGCGGGCGCGTCTACGCCGGATTATTGAGCCGCAAACTTCTGCTTTACCGTGTTGATCTTGGTCTGCTCTACCTGCTCGGTGGGATACCAGCCCTTGGCCGCCATTTTGTCATAAATGGTATCCTGCATACAAAGAGCATCGGTCAAGGCGGCGCTGAAAGCCTGGTGGACATTGTCCGTGGGGGATTCGATCGTTCCATGCATGAACAGGTCGCACACGCCTTTTTCAAGCAGGAGGATATTTTCCATCAAGTTCTTGTCGTTCATTCTTTTGTCTCCTCCTCAAAGCAATCCGTAAAAATTCTGGAAGATCTGCTGGTGCTTTTGGGCCATCTGCTCCACGCAGGCCTTCAAATCCGCATCTTGGATTTGGGCGGCGGTTTCCTGGCACTTGGTCTGGAAATACTTTGCATGGCCAAGCGCATCTTCGACATACAACAGTTCCTTTGTGGTCATCGGTTATTACCTCCTGCGTTTATTTCCCTTTTAGTATGAGCGGTCCGCCGCCGATTATTCCCTTGTAGCAGGAATACTTTTCTCTGTCACCCCTCCTTCACGCCATGCATAAACTGGAAAAGAACAGGAGGAATGCGGAATGTCTTGCAACCAGCCGCTCAGCGAGGTTACCAGGATATACCTATGCCGGTTTGAGGATATTCTGGAAGAAATGATCGCGGACATGACGGAAGCGAAGCTCACCGGCAGCTTATCCCATAATTTTATTGTGCAGATGATCCCCCACCATCGGGCGGCCATCGAGATGTCCCGCAACGTTCTGCAGTATACGACTTGTATACCGGTTCAGAACATTGCGCAGACTATTATAAGGGAACAGACCCGGAGCATCGACAATATGCAGAGGATATTGGAAGGGTGCAGTGAGGCGGACAATACGGAGCGGGATTTGTGCCTTTATCAAAAGGAATTCCGGCAAATAGCCCAGACGATGTTCACCCAAATGCGGGAGGCGTGCTCCGATAACAACGTGAACGGCAACTTCATGAGGGAAATGATTCCCCATCACGAGGGAGCCATTCGGATGTCAAGGAATGCGCTGCAATATGCGCTTTGCCCGGCGCTCGTCCCGATTCTGCGGGCAATCATCTCGTCGCAGGAAAAAGGCGTGCGGGAGATGAAGGGCTTGCTGTGTAAGTTATCGTAGAGAATACAAAAACGGGGTAGGAGGAGAATAGGGCGCAAAAACCCGTAAGATACCTGAAAATCCAGTAATAAAAATCAATAGCTATATAATCTGCCATGTAATTTCGCCTTTTGCCCGCATTTTTGGCCGAATAACCCGCAAATCCGCATGAATGCTTAGTAAGCCCCTAGTTCCGCCACCCACCTTTTTGATCCCCTCTCATTTACACCCTCATCACTCTCTTTTTCAGACAAATCAGATTTTCGTTCATATTGACAGAAAAGCCTTTAAACCGCGTATTCATGCGGCCTAAAGGCTTTTTCCATGTTCAAAATTAAAACTGATTTAAAGATGATATAACGCAATTAAAGATATATTTTTAAATCCAGATGTCGCCGCCAGCTCCGCCGAACCCTCAAAAAAATCACCGTCAAAAACTTTCGAACAAAATACAAAAAATATGCCTCTTACACTTTTTTACGAATTTTTACGCTCTAAATAACGGCTCTATAAATATGCATTATCTTTCTATAACATCGTTCGCATCCAGGACACCAATTACTTTTCCGTTACAGATGATTCCATCCCTTGCGGGAATAGGATCATATTGAGGGTTAAGGGATATCAGAACTTCATCACCAAGACTCTTGACATAACCCTGGCCGTCCAGCGTGAAAATCCCGATATCACCAAGTTCTGCCGGTTCTGAAGAGACGAGAAGGATATCTCCATCATGATAAGTGGGCTCCATGCTGTCCCCGCTCACGGGGATGGCATATGCAGCGCGGTGTACCGGCTCGCTTTCCTTAACGTAGATTGTTCGGAAGCATTCCGGGCCCAAGTATATACCCTTACCAGCCGCTGCCGGCTGTTCGGACAGGCGCAGAGGAATTGCTTTAGCAAATTCCTCCGTCTGAATCTGACTGGCTCGCTCTTCCTGAATGCGCTTTTGCTCTTCATCGACTAAAAGGCGTACTAAATTTTTTCCGTATCTATCAAGGCTGTCGTATTTTTGAGCTATTTCCAACGCCTCGCTGGATAAAAGTGAAGTACCACAATCATCTTCGACCGGTTCCAAATACGTTGGAGCATAAAGAGCCGAAATCGTAATACCCAATGCTTTACATATACGAGGAACCATATCCACATCTGGAGAGTTGTTCCCACGAATCCAGTTATTCACGGTTCCTTTACTTATATCAAGCCTATCAGCCAAAGATACCTGGGTAAGACCCGCTTTCTTCATTGCAGAAACAAGATTTATCCGCATCCTTTCTCTTAAGGAAACGGTCTCTTTTAGCTCCATATGAACGACCCCCTTTCCCAAAATAGTATCATTTATCTTAACCGTAGTCAAGGAAAACGGGATTTTGCACTTGACAGTAGCGAATTTCAATGATAATATATGGATAAGTAAAGAAATTCGCTACCGAAAGGAGGCCGGTTCAATGAATATAGCACAAGCAGTCTATGCCTATATCAGTTCACGAGGTATTCAGCAAAAGTTTATCGCGGAAAAGTGTGGGTGGTCTAAACAGAAAACAAGTGCCATCATACGCGGCAAAAAGAAAATGACTGCGGAAGAACTTGCTAACATCTGCGATGCTCTTAGCGTACCATACGACTATTTTTATCAGATTGTCAGTCAGAGTGACGGAGTTGCTTTTCAGAAACCGAAAGGAGCATAATCATAAGGGCATGGGAAACGGATGGAGAAAATGGACGGCGGCGCTGGCCGCCTGCCTTATGCTGGTGATGGGCAGCGGCTGTTATGCCGAGGTATGGCAAGGCACGTCGCTAACAGGCGAGAACGGCGGCTATTCTCTTGAAAACGAGTTGTATGGAGAAATTCACCTGGAGTATGAGGTCGGCGGGTTTGACGTGAGTCAGGGCGGCGAGGTGAAAACGAAAGTCCGCGCCCGGCCGGTGGACAAGGCGATTCTTGTGCGCAAGGGAATGCGGATCACCGGCGGCGGGACATATCAGGTGGACGTTACGGCGGTGGATTCCGCCGGAGCGGTTGTCAAGCACCTGTGCAGCTATGCGGACGAGTACGTCATGCAGGAAGACGGGTATATCCGCTTCATGGTGAAAAACGCGGCGAATCCGACGGCAGCCGTGACGGAGGAGGATTTACTCACGGTCGCGGAAAAGGTGGTGATCCTGAACGACAACAGCGTGAATAAGAGGCTGGAGGCGCTGGAGGAGAGCGACCGCTTCTGGGCCACGTCCGGCACATGGGACATCCGGCAGGGCTTTTCCGGGTCCGATTACACCCAAAACGCCAACGGGAATGTCGACGTGCCGGCCGATACCGTGCTGTACCGGGACGCGGTGACGGACCTGCTCTTTCAGAAGCTGACCTGGACCTTC
>CAKTTT010000038.1 GCA_934615635.1 uncultured Eubacteriales bacterium
CCCGAACCCGAAGCTTCGCCATCTTTCCGTGATCTCCTATCTGATAATCCAGCAGCTCCAGATAAACCGGCTGCTCCAGAAGGGAGAGCCAATAGTCCTCCGTGGGGTCGAAGTGTTCTCCAAAAAGGGAGAAAAACAGGTCCGGATCCTCTTGCCGCAGGGCGGTATTCCAGTTATCCACCAGCGTTTCGGGGGAAGCCTGGCGGCTGAGATAGGTGCGGTATGCCGGAATGGCGATAACGAAGCCCAGCAACACCACCGACAACGCTGTAGCGAGAAAGGGAAGCCATCTCCTCTTCCTTTTTAAAGGGGGAGAGGCCGCGCTGTCCTTCTCCCATGTCACCGGCTGGCCGCAGCGGGGACAGACCGTTTCATCGGATAAAGCCGCGCCGCAAAGGGGGCATACGGCAATCGTCGGCTGCTCCATCGGCAGGCACGCTCCTTTCTCGGTCATCGATGGGGTCCCGGCAGCGTCATTCCAGATAGGGCAGACTCATCAGAGAATCGGAAAGAAAGTACCATCTGCCGTTTATTTTCTGCGTGTCAAATCCCCGGTATCCGCTGCTCAGATCGGGCAGGATGACCACCACTTGGGCATAGCGTTCCTTTTCCCCCGTAAATACGTCCACCAGCTCGATCTTTGTCCCGCCGGCGGCGGAGGAATACTCCATGTAAGAGGAAAATGTGAGGCGCTTGTACTCATCCCTCTCCTCCGGAGGCAGAAGGGTCAGGAGAAGGTCTTCGTCCCGGTTGCGCAACGCGGTGTTCAGCCCCTCCACCAGCCCTTCGGGCGAGGCGTTATAGCTCAGGGTCGTCCGGTAGACCACGTAAATCCCCGCGGCAAGCAGCAGGGCGCAGGCCACTAGGATCACAAAGACCAATAGACGCCTTCTGGGACGCCGGATGGCGGACGGAGACGGCAGGGGAGAGCCGGCGGATTCTGCGGAAGGCGGGGAAGCCGTCGAAAAAGGCTCCCGCCCTTGAAGCGGCGCGGGGCCGGCCGACGGCGGCCCAGGAGGCGCGGTGGGAGGCGTCCTCTCCAGCGGCAGGGAAGGGTTGAGCAGGGATTCGATCTGGGCCTGCCTGCTATCGGCGGAATAGAGGTTGCCGCAGCGGGGGCAGGGCGCCGACGCTGCGGGGAGAGTAGCGCCGCAGCGGGGACACAGGAATTCGCCGTTTACCGGCATAGGGATTGCCTCCCCTCTCTGTTAGAAAATAGGATGACCATTCATTTTCTAGTTTACAACAGATTCAAAAAAAAGAAAAGCCGTATTTTGTCCCAAAAGGCTCTTTGTATGGAAAAAGCGATGCGGAAGGAGCGGCCGCCGGGGGAAGAGATCGCCTGTTTACGGATAAAGAAAACGGACGGCCGCCGAAGCAGCCGTCCGAAAGCCGGGTGGCCGTGTAATCCGGCGTCCGGCGGACATTCCTTGTCTCCATGCTCAATAGTTGTCGGCCTTCACCTGAAAATACGCTTGGGGATGGGCGCAGACCGGGCAAATTTCCGGAGCGATTTTGCCCACGTGGATGTGGCCGCAGTTGGCGCACTGCCAGATGGTGTCGCCATCCTTGGAGAAGACCAGCCCTTCCTTCACGTTGGCCAGCAGCTTGCGGTACCGCTCCTCGTGTTCCTTCTCGATCTGCCCCACAGCCTCGAACAGATAGGCGATTTTATCAAAGCCCTCTTCCTTCGCTTCCTTGGCGAACTGGGCATACATCTCCGTCCATTCGTAGTTCTCGCCCTCGGCGGCGTCCAAAAGGTTGGCGTCGGTATCGCCTATGCCGTCATGCAGCAGCTTGAACCAGATTTTCGCGTGCTCTTTTTCATTATTTGCGGTTTCCAGAAAAAGAGCGGCGATCTGCTCGTAGCCGTCCTTCTTGGCTTTGGAGGCGTAATAGGTATATTTGTTTCGGGCTTGGGATTCGCCGGCGAACGCGGTCATCAGGTTAGCCTCTGTTTTGGTACCCTTCAAATTGCTCATGAGAAAATCCTTCTTTCTTTATAAATTTGATAAATTTATCGCGATTATGAAGCGCCGTGTGGCGTCACATCATAGGGGCCGGATACCGCCAGCCGCATGATCATTTGATGGAATTCCGGACTGCCTCTGGTGCATCCCACAAGTCCGACACAGCCGGTGCAATCCGGTATCTTCCCTTTGGGGGGCTGTGTCCATTTTACCATGAAGATACGCAGAGACTGCAAAAATGCGTTGGTGCGCCAGCGCCGGGAGCTGCCTTGCAGCGACAGCATTTTTGTTTAGAAAACCCTCCGGGTTTTCTATATTATACCACATTGGAAAAATTATGCAACGCCGGGAGCGAAAAATGGTTGGGAAAACTCCCTTTTACTTTTGGTGTTGATGCAGGCTCATTTGTCGCGGTATCGTCTGTTGGCTTGCCCCCACAAATCCTTCCTTTCATCTCTATTATTCCCCATGGGAATAGCGGCTGAAAATGACGGGGTTGCGACACTCCCGGTAAAAGCAAATGGAAAATCGGTACTTGACAGGCGATTCCCGTATGTTAAAATGAAAAGAGAAGACGTGTCGGGAGCAGGACAAGCCATTATGTGGACGGCCCACCCGGCAGGGAGAAAGGATGGGTCTGACCCTATGAAAATTGTGGCCGGCGTCGATATCGGCGGTACCAAATGTGCGGTCCTGGTGGGACGGGAGAATAACGGCACTCTGGAAATCCTGGAGAAGGAGCGGTTCGCCACCGGTTTGCAGATGCCGCCGGACGAGGTGATGGGGAAGGTGACGGCGATCCTCGACCGTTACGCCGGTTACCATCCGGAGGGGATCGGTATTTCCTGCGGCGGTCCGCTGGACTCCCGCGCGGGGACGGTGGAATGCCCGCCGAACCTGCCTTTATGGGACCATGTGCCGGTTTGCGATATGCTGGCAAGCCGGTATCACATACCCGCCAAGCTGCAGAACGACGCCAACGCCTGCGCGCTGGCCGAGTGGAAATTCGGCGCTGGCCAGGGGGCGGAGAACGTGATTTTTCTCACCTTCGGCACCGGCCTGGGCGCCGGCCTGATTCTGAACGGCCGCCTTTATGCGGGATCCAGCGATATGGCGGGCGAGTGCGGTCATATGCGGCTGTGTGAATACGGCCCCACCGGCTATGGCAAAGAGGGATCCTTTGAGGGCTTCTGCAGCGGCTCGGGAATCGCCCAGTTGGGTTATACCCTGGGGCTGGCGGCCTTCCAGCGAGGGGAGCGGCCTGCCTATTTTGATCCAGCCAATCCCCGCGACGTGACGGCCAAGAGTGTGGCGGACGCGGCCGACCAGGGAGACGAGACCGCCATACAAGTCTATGCCTTGTGCGGCGAGTATCTGGGACGAGGACTCTCGGTGCTCATCGATATCCTCAATCCGGACAAGATCATTCTGGGCAGCATTTTTGCCCGCTCCCGGGAGCTGCTGTGGCCTTCCGCGGAGAAGGTGATCGAGAAGGAAACGCTGCTGCTGTCCCGGCGTTGCTGTCAGGTGGTGCCGGCGCTGCTGGGCGAAAAACTGGGTGATTTTGCCGCCCTGTCGGTTGCTCTTTACGCCTGAAAGGCGCCGTGCGCACCGATGAGACGGAGCCGATGCGCCGCAGCGGCAGGCTTCGCCGGGAAATTTCATGGCTGCGGAGAAAGAGGACGATATGTTGACGATCATGGAGGAACTGATTACCCGTTATCCCCAGCTTGGCGTCTGCCGCGGCGAGGTGGAAGAGGCCTGCCGGGCGCTGATCCGCTGCTTTTCGACCGGACATAAGCTGCTCGTTTGCGGCAACGGAGGAAGCTGCGCCGATGCGGAGCACATTGTCGGTGAGCTGATGAAGGGCTTTTTGAAAAAACGGCCGCTTTCCGGCGACATCCGGGACAAGATGAAAAAAGAAAACCCGTTGCTGGAGGACGGCCTTCTGGATCAACTGCAGTGCGGGCTTCCGGCGATCTCCCTCACCGGCTCTCCCGCTCTGTCCACCGCCTTCGCCAACGACGTGAATCCGGAGCTTATCTATGCGCAGCAGGTCATTGGATTGGGCGAAAGCGGGGATGTTCTTCTGGGCATCAGCACTTCGGGCAACGCCGCCAATGTGTACGCGGCTGCGCAGGTGGCCCGCGGGCTGCAGATGGAGGTTATCGGTTTGACCGGCCGGGACGGGGGAAAGCTCAAGGGCTGTTCGGATATCTGCATCGTAGTGCCCGAGAAGGAAACTTTCAAGATTCAGGAGCTTCATCTGCCGGTGTATCACGCCCTGTGCGCTGCCGCTGAAGCGCATTTTTTCGCGGAATAAGTCGAAAAATCTCTTTATATATCCGGAGAAGGCCGTAAATGGAAAGCATTGGCGGCCTTCTCTCTTTTATGGCCCCTTGAGCGGACCGACGCAGGCGCAGGGGGAGGTTGGGGATGGCCGGCTAAACGGCTAGACGGCATAGTGCTTTCGTCAACTCCCGGACGGTGAGCAGAGGCAAATATGCGCACTGATCGTCCGGTTTTAGACGAAAGGGTTCCTCCCGCTTGCAGGGCGGGGATGAAAAGGGGATGAAAAGAAGAGCCTTCATGAGCGGTAGCCTCCTTCGCGGAATAAAAGAAAAGAGAGCTTCTTCGGGATATGGCCGGTCGGGCTGATCGGCCGGGTTTGTCCTGCCTGAAGAGGGAGGAAGGTCCCGAAGATGCTACCGTCTACGCCCGGTTACGCCAAACGGAAGGAAAGCCGCGCCGCCTTTGAAAAGGCAGCGCGGCTTTTAACGAGGTGCGTTAACAGAAAAAGCCCGTGGAACAGCCATATAGCAGAGAGGTTGCCGTCACTTTGCCTATAAGAATGATCGGATATATAACCGGCAAGCATCGACTACTGAGGGCAAACGGATTCCTGCTGAAGGAGATCTCAAATCCCTAGAGCTTCGGGGAATTCCTGTTCTGCTCCTAGCTCCGCTTCCAAACGACAATTCAGTTCATAGAGAGCCGTCTTGTTTGAGTCCCATTTCAGCTTTGACCGGGCTCCTTCAAAGGTTAGCCAAACGTATGCGGTATGTTCATGGGACAGGTTTATCTCCTCTTTGCAGTCAAAGGCGAATGAGTATTCTGGCACAACATAGGTATCTGCCGTCCAATGATATAAGTGCCGCTTAGGAAAAATATCGGCAGGAATATAGCAAATCGATTTCAGCTCTATGAGATTGTCGGCGGTGGCCCCGCTCTCTTCCAATATTTCACGCTTTGCGGCTTCGACGGGCGTTTCATCGTCTTCACCACCGCCGGCTATGAACTGCCATTGATCGGAATCTGCACGATGGAACAGGCAGTAATGAAGAGAACCGTCCATTATCGTATATGGAATGGCCAGTATTTGAAATGGCGCTCTCATTTTTTCCTCCTTAAAACGCTCCCTGTTCATGTGTGCAACCTCTTTTTCCACCGCGGCTCCAACACAGAGAACCATGCCGGAAAGCCATACAGGGAGACAGAGAACAATCTCCAGCCCTTTTGTAAGCGCGTCCATTACTGGCTGTCGGATTCTTTCTCTTCCTCAGCCAAAGGAGGCGGGCAGTCACCGGAGGAGGGGCAGGCTGCGGGGGGCGGAGCACTCTGCGCGGCGGCGAGCCTTTTGGCGGCCAGGCGGCGGTTGACGCTGCTTCGCAGCAGAGTATACAGCACACTGCACAGGGGGATGAAAACCAGCATACCCACCAGCCCCATGGTGCTGCCGCCCAGAGTGACGGCCACCAGCACCCATATGGAAGGCAACCCTACGGAGTTTCCCACCACATGAGGATAGATCAAATTGCCCTCGATCTGCTGGAGGACCTGGAACAGAATGAGGAACCAAAGGGCTTTAACCGGATCCACCGTCAGGATGACCAGCGCGCCGGTTAGCCAGCCAATGATGGCGCCGAACACCGGAATGAGCGCGGTGAAGGTGGTGAGGACGCTGATCATTAGGGCGTAAGGGAATCGCAGCAGGGTCATGACGACGAAAAACATGAAGCCCAGGATGCAGGCCTCCAAGCATTGACCGGAGAGAAAGCTGGAGAAGGTTTTGCCGGACAGGGAGCCGATTTCCAACAGCCGGGTGGTGCGGCGCTCCGGCAGATAGGCGTACATCAGCTTTTTGATTTGAGCGCCCAGCTTCTCCTTCTGCATCAGCACATAGATGGCGAAAACAAAGCCGAGACAGAAATTCACCACGCCGGACACCACAGAGGAGGCGGCGTTTACGGTGCTGTTGAGCATATTGCCCGCGCTGTCCCGCAGAAAATCGGTGAGCTTGACGGCGATGGCGCTCCAGTCGATTTCCAATTGACCCAGCCAGTCGGTCAGCTCAGGATACCGGACGACCAGGTCGTTGATCCATTGCTGAAGCTGGAGGAAAAAGGAGGGGATACGGTTGGCAAGGGAGATCAGGGTATCCGCCAGCTCCGGGATCACTAGGAACATCACCACCGCGATCACACCCAAGACCACCAGAAGGGTCACGGCCAAGCTGACCGGACGGCGAAGCCGCTCCTTCAGGCTGCGCGGCTCGCCGGGCCGGCGGAAGAGCAGCTTTTCGAAAAAGCGGAGGGGGACGTTGAGGATAAAAGCGATGCACAGGCCGATGAGGAACGGGGAAAACAGGACAAATAAATAGCGGATGAAGGCCAGCACCGGCTGGAGATGGTTCAGCCCCAAATATAACAGGATACCGAAGGTGATCAGAAAGAGCAGTTTTTTCATATTGCCGGAGGTCAGCTTCACAACGGAACACCCCTTTTTTGATAAGACGGCCGAAGAAGGCGGCTGTCCTTATCATAGCATGTCCGGCGGTCCGTTACAATCCAAACCCGGATAAAATTAGGCGGAGGCGCACAAAAAATGAGGAGCGGCCGGATAGATTGGTCCCGTTGCTTATGTACCCCGGCCGTCAGGACCGGGAGGAGGGAGCGGAGGGCTTTTTCTTTCCGGGAATGCCGGGCTCCCCGGAGTTGGCGGAATTCCCTGTCTGGGTGTTGCGGGACAGGGGAATGTCGTAAATCTCGCCGTAGGATTCGACCTGGGCGGCGGAATCGGGAGCGGCGGGGATCAAGCCGGTGCAATCCGTGGTGGAAGCGACGGAGAACACGTCCTCGAACAGCTCCCGGTTGTCCTGAGCATCGTAGGGACGGGGAGGCTTCATATTTTTATCCTGCATGGGTTCGGCCTGCCTTTCTCAAATATTCGGAAGGACGGAAAGCGGCGCTTGTCCGGGCTTCTGTGGCTAGTGTTTGCAGGCCGGCTCCAGGTATACGGGCGGATTTTAGAGATTTGGCTCAAATGTCCGAGCCGAAGGGCCAGATGGCGAGGCGGGCCAGCTTGAAGCTCTGCAGTCCCAGCGGAATCCCCACGACGGTGACGCAATAGACAGCGCCGACGGCTAGGGAGGACAGCGCCAGCTCCCAGCCGAACAGGAGAATCCACAGCAGATTCATCAGGCAGGAGCCGGGGCCGCCGAAGCCCTCCACATGCCGTCCGAAGGGGGCGAAAACAAAACTGGCGATTTTAAAGCATTGTACGCCGAAGGGAATGCCGATGATGGTGATACACAGCACCAGTCCCGTCAACCCCCACAGAATGCCCAGGATCAAGCCGCCGAAGATCCACCAAAAGAAATTGCCGACCCATCTCATGCTGAAACCTCCATTGTATAGGATGGTATACTATAGAAAACCCGATGGGTTTTCTAAACAAAAATGCTGTCGCTGCGAGGCAGCTCCCGGTGCTGGCGCACCAACGCATTTTTGCAGTCTCTGCGTATCTTCATGGTATAACGAACGTATTCGCAAAAGATAGTGGATAGTATAAAAGAGAAAACGAAAAATGAGAGGGAGAAAAAAAGAAAGATTTCTGAAATTTAGTCAAAAAAGAGAAGAAGGCGGCCGTTGACGGACGGAAAAACGGCGGTATAATAAAAAGAGATGAAAGGAAAGGAATGGCCGGAGATGAAATCCTATCGAAAGGAATTGCGGTTCCATCTGCCGACGAGGCGGGGGATCGTCAATATCACCCCTCAGGTGGAGGAGGCTTTGAAGGAAAGCGGTATACGGGAGGGCCTGGTGCTGGTGAACGCCATGAATATCACGGCCAGCGTATTTATCAACGACGACGAAAGCGGCCTGCACCACGATTATGAGGTATGGCTGGAGAAGCTGGCGCCGGAAAAGCCCTATGAGCAATACTGTCACAACGGCTATGAGGACAACGCGGACGCCCATTTGAAGCGCACGGTGATGGGCCGGGAGGTTGTTGTGGCGGTCACCGGAGGGCGGCTGGATTTCGGTACCTGGGAGCAGATTTTTTATTTTGAATTCGACGGGAAACGGGACAAGCACGCTTTAATCAAAATCATTGGAGAATAACTATGACGATTGGCGCTTCGACATCAAATTTATACCCTGCGTTGACGGAGGAAGCACTGGACAGACTGCTGAAGCTGGGGTTCCGGGAGCTGGAGGTGTTCGTCAACACCGAATCCGAGCTGGATCCCGCCTTCATCGCCATGCTGCGGGAAAAGGCGGAGGGGTGCGGCGCCCGCATCCTCGCGGTGCATCCGTACGTCTCCGGAACCGAGCCGTATCTGCTTTTTTCCCAATACGAACGCCGGCTGCGGGATGGTATGCGCATTTACGAGAGGATTTTCGCCGCCGCCAGGGAGCTGGGAGCCGGTCTGGTGGTGATGCACGGGGACAAGCTGGGCGGCGTATTGTCCGTGGAGGAATCGGTCGCCCGGTTTGAGAGGCTGTTTGATCTGGGGCGGGACCTCGGCGTGACCCTTGCACAGGAAAATGTTTACCGGTTTCGTTCGTCGGATGTCGACTATATTCGCGCCATGCGCGCGCAGCTTGGCGAAAAAGCGCATTTTGTGCTGGATGTGAAGCAGGCCCGTCGCTGTGGTCTGGAGCCGGAGAGGGTGATCGACGCCATGGGCGACCGCATTGCCCATGTGCATATCAGCGACCGGGACGACCACCGGGATTGTTTGGTGCCCGGCCGGGGAACCCGGGATTTTCCCGCTCTCATCCGGCATTTGCAGGCCGCAGGTTTCAACGGCTGCCTCATGATGGAGCTATATCGCACCAATTTCGGGGAGCCGGAGGAGCTGCTGGAGGGATGTCAGGTTCTGGAGGAGGCCCTTCGCTCTGCGGGTGAGGCGGACGGCCGCTTGTCGAAAAACTGCTGAAAAAAGGGGATTTCCCCGCGGATTCTGTCGAACGAAAGTGGCCTCCGCACCCTTGACTTTCTGCCTGTAAAGGGAGTATGATTTTGCCAAAATCACCGGTAGGGGGATGGCGGCATATGACAAGATGTGCAAACGATTGCGGAATGATTGGGGACAGTCGGGTGTTCGACTGCGTATATCTGGATGAGGACACAGGGCGGGAGGTGCCTTCCTACGGCGTACAGCTATCCTATGAGGACGGACAGCTTCTGTCCTTCCCGGATGTGTCGCTGAAACGGGAGGAGGCCCTGGGATTGGCCGCTTTGCTCAGGGGCCGGGATGTAGCGCCGGACATCCTGCCGGATATCGTGCGGGATTATGTGGAAGGGCTGTAAAGAAGCTGTAAAATATTTCTTGCACTTCGGTCGCAAAATGTGGTATACTTTCTGTAATATACCGGAACTTATTTTGGGGTGATGGTTATGAAGTGTCCATTTTGCGGATATATCGAGAGCAAGGTCATCGATTCTCGCCCCACGGACGAGGGAAGCCGTATCCGGCGCCGGCGGGAGTGCTTGAGCTGTCAAAAACGCTTCACCACATATGAGATCATCGAAAGCGTTCCCATCGTGGTGGTGAAAAAGGATCGTTCCCGGGAGGCTTTCGACCGGAACAAGCTGCTCAACGGTATGCTGCGCGCCTGCCAGAAGCGGCCGGTATCCATCGAGACGCTGGAGGCCGCGGTGGACGATATCGAAGCCCAGATTCAGAATTCGCTGGATCGGGAGGTTCCTGCCTCCCGGATCGGTGAATATGCGATGAAAAAGCTCAAGGACATCGATGAGGTGGCCTATGTCCGGTTTGCTTCCGTTTACCGCCAGTTCAAGGATATCAACAGCTTTCATGAGGAGATCAACCGGCTGCTGGACGAGGATGATAAAAAATGATTCCCAGCCCCATCGGTGAAAAATAGAAGGAAACCGTTCAGAACCCGGCGGACAACCAGTCCGCCGGGTTCTTTTGCCATGGCCGGGAAGCGGAAGCGTGATAGACGCGATAGAGCGGATTAAGATGGCGGAGAGGAAGCGGTGTGCCGGAAGGGGCGGTTTGGGGGGTCGGCGTGACCGGCAGGCTGCTCCCGGCGCGGGGGGAGGAGACGAATGATCAGCGCCCTCTCCTTTTCCATGCTTTTTTACCACTGGAACGCATGGAATCCTGTTCCAGAAGTTCCGGTTCCTCCGGCTGGAGAGAGCCCGTCCGCGGATTGGGCGTACAAGCCCAAAATTCCGGGAAAAACGCACACAAACCGGGACGGATTCATAGGATATAGCAAGATTATCCTCTGGAGGTTATACGCATGAACAACATAGAGACGTTCGCCGTTATCGGCGGCGATCTGCGGTCGGCTTATCTGGCGGGACAACTGGCCGTGGATGGCTATAAAGTGATTACATCCGGCTTTGACAGTACGGATCTCCCGCCCTGCGTGACCGGCTGCACCAACCCCGCTCAAGCCGTTTCCCTAGCGGATTGCGTGATTCTGCCCCTGCCGGTCACCACCGACGGCTCCACCATCAACGCTCCCTTTTCCCGGGTGCGGATCACCCTGGATCAGGTGCTCAACGCCCTGCACCCGGACCAGCTTTTGGTGGGCGGACAGGTTTCGGAGCTGATGCACAAGGAAGTGGAGAGCCGGGGGATGCGCATCCACGATTATTTCGAGAGGGAGGAACTGATGGTCCAGAATGCCGTGCCCACCTCCGAAGGCGCGATCCAACTGGCCATGGAGGAGCTGCCGGTCACCATCAGCGGCGCGCAGTGCCTGATAACCGGATACGGCCGGATCGGCCGGGTGCTTTCCCGGCTGCTGATCGCCCTGGGGGCCCATGTGACGGTGGCGGCCCGCAAGTTTGCCGATCTCTCCTGGGCGGAAGCGCAGGGCTGCGCCTCCATCGAGCTGCACCAACTGGCCAATGCGGGGGATTTCGACGTGATCTTCAACACGGTTCCCACCCTGCTGTTCGACCGGGCGGTGCTGGCGGGACTGAACCGGAACACCCTGCTGATCGATCTGGCCTCCCGGCCCGGGGGCGTGGATTTCAACACGGCGGCGGAGATGCAGATCAAAACCATCTGGGCCCTGTCTCTGCCGGGACGCGTCGCTCCCAAGAGCGCCGGAGCCATTATCAAGAATACCATTTTGAATATGATCAAGGAGGGTGTCCAATGAATGGTCTGCGGATCGGCTTCGCTTTATCCGGCTCCTTCTGCACCTTTGACCGGGTGCTGCAAGAGGTAGAGACGCTTCAAGAAGCGGGGGCGGAGATCACGCCCATCATGTCTTTCAACGCGGCGGGATTGGATACGCGTTTCGGCCGGGCGGAGGACTTCAAAAAGCGGTTGCGGGAAATCACCGGGCGGGAGCCGTTGCTGACGCTGACGGAGGTGGAGCCGGTGGGGCCGAAGGGATTGTTCGACGTGCTGGTGGTGGCCCCCTGCACCGGCACCACCCTGGGACGGCTGGCCAACGGCATCAGCGATACGCCGGTGACGCTGGCGGTAAAAAGCCATCTGCGCCGCAGCCGGCCCGTGATTCTGGCGGTTTCCACCAACGACGCTCTGGGCGCCTCCATGCGGAGCATAGCCCTGCTGAAAAACACCAAGAGCATCTATTTCGTGCCCATGAGCCAGGACGATCCCCTGAACAAGCCCAACTCCCTGGTAGCGGATTTTGAGAGAATTCCGGACGCCATCATCGCTGCCCAGGCGGGCACCCAGCTCCAGCCCCTCTTTTTATAGGATTATCCCTTTCGATATTGCGTGGGGTAACGGGGTATGCTATACTGAAAGCAACAAATCCCCCGACTTGGGGCGGGAATGGAATTGGGAGGAATCGGAATGATAGCGTTGGCCTGCGACCATACGGCGCTGGAAATGAAGCGGGAGATTATCGGCCTGCTGGATGAGATGAAGCTGGAATACAAGGATTTTGGGACCTTTGAGGCGTGTAGCTGCGATTATCCCCTTTACGGCTATAAGGCGGCTAAAGCGGTAGCCGACGGCGAATGCGACCGGGGCATTGTCATCTGCGGCACGGGGGTGGGGATTTCCCTGGCGGCCAACAAGGTCAAGGGGATCCGCTGCGTGGTGTGCAGTGAGCCGTACTCCGCGCAGATGTCCCGGCTGCACAACAACGCCAATATGCTGGCGTTCGGCGCCCGGGTGATCGGCCCGGAGCTGGCGAAGATGATCGCCAGGGTATGGTTGGAGACCCCCTTCGAGGGGGGCCGGCATCAGCGGCGGGTGGATCTGATCACCCGGATTGAAAAGGGCGACATATTGGATTAAAGCGGTTGTAAGCGGGGGACCGGGCGGAAAGCCCGGTCCTTTTTTGGTGGAAGCGGCCGTTCGGAAGGCGGCCTCCGGAAAGGCGCAGGTCGAAAAGGGGAACATGAAAGGCACAGGAGCGGAATGGCGAGGCCACTTTTTTAAGAATCCGGCCATGGTACGATCCTGACACGGAAGAGGAGGGGGGATGACGCTGGGAATGCGGAATCTTGCCAAGCTGTCGGCGGCGCTGTCCAACGGTTCGCTGTGGGCTTGCGTATTGTTTCGCGGCTTGGGCAGGGCGGCCCTTCCCGGCTCCATCCGTATGCTTCTGTTGTCACCGACGGCGGGTATCCTTCAAACGTTGGGGGTTCTGCGGAGGTGAGAAATTCCCTGCGCCTTTTCTTTTGACGGGAGCAGAAGCGGACCAATTGGGTATGGCGCCCGATTTATCTGTTGACGGCGCGATCGGTTCCGCTGTTCTCCAATGGGTATTTGCTTGAATTCGCTCATGCGGCTATTGCCCATTTTACGCCCGTGCCGCTGGGGATAGCCGGGGCTGCTTTTCCGGTGATACCGCCGCAGCAATTCGCGGGCTGTCGATGGCTCATATTGGCAGGGAGCGTATTCATCTTTCTGGCGGCAACGCGGAAGGGAGGCGGCCTGTGTAGCCTGGAGCCCAAAGCAAGCATAGGAAGGGATAAGCCGCCGACCGTCCGGTTTGCGGCGGCTTGTCCCGTCCACAGGCAATCTTCCAGGGAAAGTCCTTGACAGGCATGGGGTTTCCTCGTACAATAAAAAGCAGGTTAGGCGATCAATGAAAAACCTTTGCGGAAGGAAACAGAAAATCATAGGAGAGAAAGGTGTGGCGGATAGATGACGGAGGAAAAAGCGGTAACCACGATGACGGAGGAAGGCGTCCCGGTGCTGACGCTGGAGCCTTTGGAGCAGACGGCGCTGGCGGAGCCGGCTCCCGCCGAGGTGGAGCCGGTGCTGACCGAGGATACCCTGACGCCGGAGGAGCGGAAAATGGTGGAGGATTTCGCCGCCACCATCGATGTGTCCAATAGCAATGTGATTCTGCAATACGGCGCAGCGGCGCAGAAGAAGATCGCCGGGTTTTCTGAAAACGCTTTACAGAACGTACGCACCAAGGATCTGGGCGAGATCGGGGAGATGATGACCAACCTGATCGGCGAGCTGCGGAATATGGACGATGCGGAGGAGAAGGGCGGTTTTTTCGGCTTCTTCAAAAAGACCTCCAATAAAATCTCCACCATGCGCACCAAGTACGACAAGGCTTCGGTCAATGTGGATAAGATCTGCACCGTGCTGGAGGATCATCAGATCCAGCTTATGAAGGACGTTGCCCTGCTGGATGAGATGTACAAGCTCAATCTGACCTATTTCAAGGAGCTGTCCATGTACATTCTGGCTGGCAAGCGAAAGCTGGAGGAGGTGCGCACCAAGGAGCTGCCGCCGTTGGTGGAAAAGGCCCAGAAAACGGGGTTGCCGGAGGATGCGCAGGCGGCCAACGATATGGCGGCGCTGTGCAATCGGTTTGAGAAAAAGCTCCATGACCTGGAATTGACCCGGATGGTGTCCATCCAAATGGCGCCGCAGATCCGGCTGATCCAGAGCAACGACACTGTGATGACCGAGAAAATCCAGTCCACCCTGGTGAACACCATCCCGCTTTGGAAGAGTCAGATGGTTCTTTCCCTGGGGCTGGTGCATTCCCAGCAGGCCATGGAGGCGCAGCGGGAGGTCACCAATATGACCAATGAGCTGCTGAAGAAAAACGCGGAAATGCTCAAGACGGGCACTGTGGAGACCGCCAAGGAATCCGAGCGGGGCGTGGTGGATATTGAGACGCTCAAACAGACCAACGAGACGCTGATTTCCACCTTGGACGAGGTCCTGCGGATTCAGGACGAAGGACGGCAAAAACGTCGGGAAGCGGAATCTGAGTTGGCCAGGATCGAGGGCGAACTGAAGCAGAAGCTGCTGACGGTGCGCAGCTGAATGCTTTTTGGGAAATGAGCCGTACTCCAAGAGGATTATGCCGGGAGCGGGCCATACGGATGGTTAACAGAGAAAATGGAAAAGGAGGATCGGGCGAAGGCAGCCTGATCCTCCTTTTGTGTTTTCTGGCATTTGGGACTTGTCCGGCGGTAGAGGCAAACCATCTGGCTGTGATCCGAAAGGGGGCGCAGACTGTTTCGGGGAGGATTGAATTAAATCGCGCGCGAAAGAACGTTGCCAGGCAGATTCTGTCGTTTCCTAGGCGTATAAAGAAAGAAATCTGGTTGACAAGGGGAGAGAAGAGGTGTAAAATGCACGTGAACAAATGTTCTATACTGCTGAAGATTATTTTTTTAATGGGACAGGTCACATATTTCATATTCAGGCTTTCTCGTAAATTTATGGTTCAGGGTGCGACGACGGACCATGTGAATTTATGCCTATTTGTGTACGTTTTTTATCTACAAAAAGTAGATTTATAAGCAGAACGATTTTGAAATCTACTTTTTGTAGATACACCTCTATGGAAAAGATTGTGCTGCTGTTTGGCGCAGGAGCCTGTTTGTCGGTTCGACTGGATTCGACAGCGGAGTTGACAACAGCAGATCATTCAGACCGTTTATGCCGCCACCTTTCCGATGGGAACATAAGGTTCCATACATAGGAACAACGGCGGGTGTTGTCGGTATGGAAAGGCATTTAGAATTAGGGGCAGGAGATGATGTGAAATGAACAGCTTTTACTACAATATTGGCAGCCGGATCCGAGAATTGAGAGAACTTCACCGATATACCCGCGAAAAATTTGCTGAAATCGTGGACATATCGCCGAAATTCCTCTATGAAATTGAAACAG
>CAKTTT010000039.1 GCA_934615635.1 uncultured Eubacteriales bacterium
TCGTAGATCTCATCCTCCGTCAGCTTGTAGCGCCATTCCGCCGCAAACCCGGCCTCTTTCCGCCCGTCCATTTCCACCTTTCCGCCTTCTTTCCGCCTGTCCGGCTCATATATCCAGGTTGGACACGTACTTTGCGTTGCGCTCGATAAATTCTCTCCGGGGCTCCACCTTGTCTCCCATCAGGATGGTGAAGGCCTCGTCCGCCGCGGCCGCATCCTCCAGCTCCACCTTCAGCATGGTGCGGAAGGCCGGATCCATGGTGGTCTCCCAAAGCTGCTCGGGATCCATTTCACCAAGGCCCTTGTACCGCTGCACATCGGCGTTGCCGCCCAGCTCGGCGATATATTTGTCCCGTTCCTCGTCGGAAAAGGCATAGCGGGACTGCTTGCCCTTGGAAACCTTGAACAGAGGCGGCTGGGCGATATACACATGGCCCTCGTCCACCAGCGGGCGCATATACCGGAAAAAGAAGGTCAGCAGCAGCGTCCGGATGTGGGAACCGTCCACATCGGCATCGGCCATGATGATCACCTTGCCGTACCGCAGCTTGGACAGGTCGAAATCATCCCCAATGCCGCAGCCCAGGGCGATGACGATGGGGACCAGCTTCTCGTTGCCGTACACCTTGTCCAGCCGGGCTTTTTCCACGTTGAGCATCTTGCCCCACAGCGGCAGGATCGCCTGAAAGTTCCGATCCCGGCCCTGGATGGCAGAGCCGCCGGCCGAGTCTCCCTCGACGATGTACAGCTCGGTGCGCTCCATATCGCTCCAAATGCAGTCCGCCAGTTTTTCCGGCATACGGGTGGAGGAAAGGCCGCTCTTTTTCCGGGCCAGCTCCCTGGCCTTCTGCGCCGCCTCCCGCACCCGGGCCGCATTGATGGATTTTTCCAGAATCGCCTTGGCAACGGCGGGATTCTCTTCCAGGAAGGGCACCAGCTTCTCGTTCATCAGGCTGTTGACCAGGGTGCCGATGGCGGTGTTGCCCAGCTTGGCCTTGGTCTGTCCCTCAAATTGAGCGTCCTTGAGCTTGACGCTGATGACCGCCGTCAATCCCTCCCGCACGTCGTCCCCCTTCAGGTTGGCGTCGTTCTCCTTGAGCAGGCCGTGCTTGCGGGCGTAATCGTTGAGGATGCGGTTGATCGCATTTTTGAAGGAGGTCTCGTGGGTGCCGCCGTCCACCGTGTGAATGTTATTGGCGAAGGAAACGATGCTTTCGTTATAGCTTTCGTTATATTGGAGGGCCACCTCCGCGATGGAATCCCCGTCGGTGGTGGAAATGTGGATCACCTGGGGATGGAGCACCTGATTGCCCCGGGTTTTATTCATAAATTCCACGAAGGAGGAGATGCCGCCTTCGTAGCAGTACACTTCCTCCATCTCGTGATCGGCATCCCGCCGGTCGGTGAGGGTGATCTTCAACCCGGCGTTGAGGAAAGCTTGCTCCCGCAGCCGTTTCTGCAGCACCTCGAAATCGTATTCGGTAGTTTCGGTGAAGATTTCCGGATCGGCCTTGAAGCGGATAAAGGTGCCGTCGTGGTCGGATTCCCCCACCACGGTCAGATCGTTCACCGGTACGCCCCGCTCCATCCGCTGGGCGTAGATCTTGCCGTCCCGGGAAATCTCCACCTCCATCCATTCCGACAGGGCGTTGACCACGGAGGAACCCACGCCGTGAAGGCCGCCGGAAACCTTGTAGCCGCTGCCGCCGAATTTGCCGCCGGCATGAAGCACCGTCAGCACCACCGTCACGGTGGGGATTCCCAGCTTTTCATTGATGCCCACCGGGATGCCCCGGCCGTTGTCCCGCACGGTTATCACATCGCCGGGAAGAATCTCCACCTCGATATGGGTGCAGAAGCCCGCCAACGCTTCATCGATGGAGTTGTCCACAATTTCATATACCAGATGATGCAGGCCCTTGGGACCGGTGGAGCCGATATACATGCCCGGCCGCTTGCGCACCGCCTCCAGGCCTTCCAGCACCTGGATCTGACTTTCGTCATAGGGCTTGTTCTCCGCCCTTACCATGCTGTTTTCCAGCTCCTGCTCCTGCAGTTCTTCTTCTGTACTCATTGGATGTAACCCTCCGTCGGCGCTTCGGCGCCCTTTTTCTGGTTCTTCCCTTCGCAAACGCGCGTTATCCTATATTGGCAATCCCATCCATAAACCCGGTGCGCTTGCACAGGGTGGTGGAGGATATCTGCGAAATATACACCGTTTCGGTTCCGTCGGTATCCAGGCAGACCACAAAGGATTTGGGCAGCTCCATGGATACGTTGAATATCCGCCCTCCCTTTTCCGCATCGGCTAAAAACTGCCGGGTGTGCTTGGATATGGTGGAGGTATCCATATCGAAAATCCCCACGATCTCATCCAATCGGACCACCGTGTCCTGTCCCAGATGCAGATACAAGCCCTTTTCCTCCCTTTGCTTCTGTTTTCCCCGGCTCTTATCAGCCCGCTTCCGGTATAATCCGGCCTTGTTCCAGCCGGAAAAGGCTTCCGCCGGTCAGCCGCAGTACCGCCGCCGGCTCGCAGCAGGTGATGAACACCTGCCAGCCCTCGATATGGTTGAGGATGTAATCCTGCCGGCTCACATCCAGCTCGCTCATCACGTCGTCCAGCAGCGCCACCGGCTGCTCGCCGGTGATCTCCCGCAGCAGGGAGGCCTCCGCCATCTTCAGCGCCAGCACCGCCGAACGCTGCTGCCCCTGGGACCCGTAGATCCGGGCGGACAAACCGCCGATCTCCACATGGAGATCATCCCGGTGGGGGCCGGCGGTGGTGAAGCCCGCCGCGATATCCGTCTGCCTTCTCTGCCGAAAGAGCGCCTCCAGCGCCTCCGCTCCGCCCTCTTTTTCGCCGGAGGTCTCATAGCGCAGGCAAAGAGTCTCCCGTCCTCCCGACAAGCCGGCGTATATCTCCCCTGCCGGGGCGGCGATCTTCTGGCAATACGCGGTGCGGGCCGCGGCCACCCGGCAGCCCGATTGGGCCAGCCGCCGATCCCAGATGTCCAGCAGCTCCGGATCGGCCCCTTCCTTCCGGATGGCCTTGAGCAGCGCGTTCCGCTGTGCCAGCGCCCGCTGATATTCCGACAGGGTCGCGATATATCCCGGCCGGAGCTGGCAGTAGGCGGTATCGATAAAACGCCGCCGTTCCTCCGGCCCGTCCTTTATCAGGGAGAGATGAGTGGGGGAGAACACCACCGCGCAAAAGATTCCCGCCAGCTTGGAGGCGGCGGGCAGATCCAGGCCGTTGAGCGTTGCCGTCCGGCGGCGTTCAATCCGCAGAGCCGCCTCCTGCTCCCGGTCCCCGGCATGAAACCGCATGGAAAGGTGCGCGCCCTCTCCGCCGAAGCTGGGAAGCTCCCCATCCCGCGCACCCCGGAAGCTCCTGCCCCCGGTAAACAGCCAGATGGCCTCCAGCAGATTGGTTTTTCCCTGGGCGTTGTCCCCGTGCAGAATATTAACCCCCGGGCCGGGCTGGAAGTCCCCGGCCGTCAGGTTTCGAAAGCCCTTTGTGGACAGCTCCCTGACGACCATATCCTTCCGCCCTTCTTTCTCCGGCTATTCTTCCCGCACCACGGCGACGCCCTCTTGGTCCATCCGGTCCACCTGATCGCCCGGGCGGAGCTTGCGCCCCCGCTGGGTGCAGATCTCGCCGTTGACCCGAACCTTTCCCGCCTGGATCAAAACCTTGGCGGCCCCGCCGGTATCCGCCATCCCAGCCAGCTTCAGCAGCGCGTCCAGCCGGATATAGTCGGTGTGAATTCTGATTTCCTGTTCCGTCATTTTTTCAGCCTCACCGGCAGCACCAGGAAGAGAAAGCTCTCTCCCGCGGCGGGCAGCACCTTCATGGGAGACAGGGCTCCGCTGAGCTCGATGCGCACCTCGTCCGTCTCCGCGTTTTTAAGGGCGTCCAGCAGGAAACGGCTGTTGAACCCCATCTCCTCCTCCTGCCCCTCTATCTGCACGTCGATGCGGTCGTTGGCGCTCCCCAGGGGGGTGGTGCAGGACAGATTGATGTGACCGTCCCGGAAATCGCAGATCAGGGGGGATTTCAGCCGGTCGTTGATCACCAAAGAGGCCCTTTCCACCGCATCGATCAGCTCCCGGGTTTTGACCCGGATGGTGGTGGTGGTCTGCTGGGGAATCGCCTTGCGATAGGGGAGAAATTCCCCATCCAGCAGCCGGCTGATCACCGCGTAGCCGTCGATCTCCAGCACAATATGCCGCCGGCCGACCGCCAGGGAAAGGGGCGTATCCTCATCCTTGAGCAGCTTAAGCACCTCTCCCAGGGTTTTCCCCGGCACGACGAACTGGCTGGTTTCCGGGCTGTGGATCTCCTCGCACCGCAGGGCGAGACGGGAGCCGTCCACCGACACCACCCGCAGGCTGTCCGCTTCGATTTCAAACAGGGAGCCGGTATGTACCGGCCGCGCGTCGGTCTGCGCCACGGCGAACAACGTTTGCCTAATCATGCTTTTCAGGGTGTTTTGGGGCAGGGTGAAACCCACCCCGTCGCTGACCGAGGGCAGCTCGGGATATTCCGCCGCAGCGATTCCCATAATGGAAAATTCCGTAATGCCGCTGCGGATCTGGGTGTTGAACCGGTCGTCGGTGATAATCGCCACCTGTTCGCCGGGGAGCTTGCGCACAATTTCCACAAACAGCTTGGCGGTCAGCACGATTTCGCCCGGCTCCTTCACCGCCGCCTCGATGGTGGTGGTGATACCCAGGTCCAGATCGTAGCCCGCCAGAAAAAGGGAGGATCCCGCCGCCTTGAGCAAGATGCCCTCCAATGCCGGCAGGGTGGATTTCCCGGACACCGCCCGCTGGACGTTGCCCACGGCTTCCAGCAGAGCGGCCCTGTTGCAAACGATATTCATAGACATGCCTTCCTTTCCGGTTTTTTCATTATCCGGTTCTATTTCTTTTCACCGGCGCATATACCTGTCGCAAGGGGGATTGTCCGATTTCGCTTATGAAAAAGAGAAAAGAATTATTCTTTTCAGCCGTCTATAGTAGGGGCTGTGGAAAGGGTGGAAAGGTCGCTTTTTCCCTTATTTCAGGCCAAAAACCGACCGAACGCAGCGCGGAATATCCTGTCGAGAAAAAACGGAAAAAGTGGAAACCCCTTTCCGTATTTCACCACGGCGTGCAACGCTGTTGGTGGAAAGTGGAAAGGGCGGTGGAATTTTGCCGGGCTATAGGGAAAGATTTTCCCCCGGTTTCAGAGGAAAACCGGTGAATGGGGGAAAGAAACCCGGTGGAAACAGGTGAAAAAGAGGGGGTATCGGGGAATTCCGGCGTTGAAAACCCGAGATTCCTATTTTTCGCTGATATTTTTGATGATGTCGTTGACCATGCCCTTGAAGGAGGAATCCTTGTTCATCCGGGATTCCACCTTCTGTATGGCATACACGATGGTGGAATGATCGCGGGTGCCGAATTCCTCCCCGATGGCCTTCATCGGCAGGCCGGTGATGCTCCGCACTACGTAGGCGGCCACCTGGCGGGCCTGGGAGATGGGGGAAGAACGCTTGGTGGAGCGGATATCCTCCGGGGTGACGTTCATGGTCCGTCCCACCTCGGTGATGATTCTTTCCACCGTGATGGGAACCGGCTGGCTGTCGTTGCGGATGTCCCGGATGGCGTTCTGCGCGGTGAGAAGGGAGGGCTGATCCCCCGCCAGCAGGTATTGGGCCCTCATCCGTTTTACCGCGCCCTCCAGCTGCCGCACGTTGCTTTTCAGCTGATTGGCGATGTACTCGCAGATATCGTCGCTGATATGCAGATCCAAAAGCTGCGCCTTGCGCTTGATAATGGCGATCCGGGTTTCCAGATCCGGGGGCTGGATGTCCGCCAGCAGGCCCATTTCGAATCGGGTGCGCAGGCGCTCCTCCAGGGTGGCGATTTCCCGCGGGGGACGGTCGGAGGTCAGCACGATCTGTTTATTGGCCTGATGCAGGGCATCGAAGGTGTGGAAAAATTCCTCCTGGGTGCTGACCTTACCGGAGATAAATTGAATATCGTCCACCAGCAGCACGTCCACCTGCCGGTATTTGGCGCGGAATTCCGCCGTCTGCCCCTTTTGGATGGCCTCGATCAGCTCATTGGTGATATATTCCCCCTTGGTGTAGATGATCTTCACATCGGGGGTATTTTTCTGAATCTCGTTGCAGATGGCGTAGAGCAGGTGGGTTTTTCCCAGCCCGGAGCCGCCGTATATAAATAAAGGATTATAATATCCCGCCGGCTTGCTCGCCACGGCCTGTGAGGCGGCGTGGGCGAATTTATTGGAAGAGCCGACGATGAAGTTTTCAAAGGTGTATTCCTGATCCGGAGCTCGGCCGGGAAACAGATTGCCGTCCTCCGCCGGCAGGGAATGGCTCTCTCGGTCTCCCTCACCGGACTGGATTCGCAGTCCCAGGGGGATGCCCAGCACCTTTTCAAAGGCCTCGCGGAATTTGGCGGCATAGTGCTCGGTGACGATCTTCTTTTGAAAATCCGTATGGACGTACACCACCACTTCGCCGTCTTCGATGGCCACAGGCTCTATACAGGTGATCCAGACGTTATAGGCCACCTCGCTGATGTCCTCCTGATTGTGGAGATACTCCAATATGCCGGACCAAGCTTCCTTAATGGTTTCCATGAAACAAAAACTCCTTACCGTATGCTGCGGCCGCCCCCGAAAATAATCGCCGGGCGGCAATACCCCTTATACAAGCTCACGTTTAATTGTAACACATTCCTTTTCCCATTTCAACGCCATTTCCCCGTGAAAATTAAAAAAACCCGATTTCCTTGGAAAAGCGGGAAAAAGCCAAATTCGGCCTTTTAAGGCCATTTCCGGGCTATCATGCGCGGTAAGAACCCTTTTGCCAAAATAGAAACAGTGAGAAACCGCCTGCGACCGCTATATGTTGTGGTACGTGCAGATGCGCCTACAAGTGTGAAAAGAAATTACGGAAGAATGGCCCTTCCTTTGCTTTTTGATATTGACTTTTGGACAACAGATGTTATATAATATAACCTCGCAAGGCCTAGGCCTTTAATGGTTGTCCGAAAGGGGGATGACGGATGCTTCGTACGTATCAGCCGAAGAAACGGCATCGGAAAATGGAACATGGTTTCCGCAAAAGAATGGCTACTGCCAACGGCCGTAAGGTGCTGGCCCGCAGAAGGGCCAAGGGAAGAAAACGTCTTACCTATTAAGAGGGGCCACCGTTGTGTGGCTCTTTTTTGTAGGCGGACGGGGGACGCGAAACGGGATGGGATGCAGGGATGAAATTTGCCGTGCTTAATACGAATAAGGATTTCCGGACGCTGTATTACCGCGGCAAATCCCAGGTCCATCCCCTTCTGGTCACCTACGTGCGCAAAAACCGCCTGGGCCACCCCCGGGCGGGGATCACCACCGGAAAAAAGGCGGGAAACGCAGTGGCCCGCAGCCGCTGCCGCCGGGTGATCCGCGCCGCGTATCGGGAGCTGCTGCCCAACATTCAGGGCGGCTGGGATTTTGTCTTCGTCGCCCGGGCCCGCACCGCCGCCTGCAAAAGCACCGAACTCAGACGGGTCATGGAGGCCCAGTTGAAAGCCGCCGGGGTGCTGCCCCGATGAAAAAGCTGCTGATTGGGCTGATCCGGCTGTATCAGCGTGCCATTTCCGCGAACACGCCGCCCACCTGCCGGTTCACGCCCACCTGCTCGGCCTACGCCATCGAGGCGATCCAGCGGTTCGGGGCGATCCGAGGCACGGGCCTCGCGGTATGGCGTATTTTACGTTGCAATCCCTGGGGCGGGCACGGCTACGACCCGGTGCCCGAAAAAAAGCCGCGGCGGAGGAAAACCCGGCTGCGGCGGGAGGGGGAAACTCCTCCCCATTCCACCGATGAATAGATAGGGGGACGTTCCTGTTGGGTTTTATCTTTGATATCATCGCCGTACCGCTTGGTTATGTCTTGTCCTTTATTTATAATATTCTGCCGAATTATTTTGTGGCGATCTTTCTTTTCACCCTGGTGGTGCGGGCGGCTACCTTCCCCCTGTCGCTGAAATCGCAGAAAAGCCAGGCGGAGCGGGCCAAGCTGGCTCCCCGGCTGGAGCGCATACAGAAGAAATACGCGCAGGACCGTCAGAAAATGGCGCTCAAACAGCAGGAGCTGTATGAAAAAGAGGGCGTCAGCATGACCGGCGGCTGCCTGCCGATGATCGTGCAGATGATCATTCTTTTCGGTATCATCTCGGTGATCTACATGCCTCTCAAGCATCTGGCCCATATGCCGGATACGGTGATCAACGCATCGGTGGATGCCATGCAGAATCCGCTGATGGAGGACGGTAAAACGGAGGATACGTCCGCCGGCAAGCTTCCCCGGGGCAGATTCACCGGCTATTACAAAGAGCTGTACATGATGAAGAACCTGGAAACCTATAAGACGGATGTGCTGGCCAATATCGAAAAGGTCGCGCCAGGGGAATCCCAGAAATATTACGATGAGATGATCGAGCTGCGCAGCCAGTTCGACTTCTTCGGCAGGACGCTGCTGGACAATCCCTTTGAGGGCGGCTTCAAGGGCATCAACATCCTTTGGCTGATCCCCCTCTTCTCCGGGCTTACCGCCTTGGCCTCCAGCATTATCTCCATGCACTACACCAAAATGTCTATGGGCGCCCAGCAGCCTGGACAGGGCTGCTCCAACACCATGATGCTGGTGATGATGCCCGCTTTCTCCCTCTTCATCACCTTTACGGTGCCCGGAGGCGTTGGTATTTACTGGATTTGTTCTAACATCATCGCTGTTATACAGACTATCATCCTGAATAAGATCTATAATCCGGGCAAGATCCGCGCTCAGGCGGAAGCCGAGTATGAGGAGCGCCGCCGCAAGAAGGCGGAGGACAAGAAGCGGCTGGCCGAGGCTCGGAAAAAAGAGGAAGAGGATCGGCTCAAGGCGGAAAAGGAAGCGGCCGCCGCCGCGGAGAAAGCCCGGCAGGATGCCGCCGCCGCCCGGAAGAAGCCGGTGGCCGCTTCCAAGAATCCCAACAAGATCAAGCGGCGCGAGGGCGCGGGCGGTTCCGACGACCAGCCGGCGGAGGAGACTCTTTCCGGGGAGGAAGAGAAGGAAGAGCTTCCTGCAGAGGAGGCTCCTGTGCAAGCCGGACCGGAGGAGCCGCAGGATGCGGCAAATGAGCGGGAATCGGCGGAAGAAACGGAGCCGGAGGATCGAAAGGAAAACTAAGTAAGGATTGCCGTTTTCCGGCCGAACAGGGCGGAAAACCAACATACGACAGATTGGAAAGGACTGGAAAATGTGCTGAAAGAAGCCATCAAAGAGGCGGCGACCATTGAGGAAGCAACCCGCGCCGCTGCTCTCGAGCTGGGCGTGCCTGTCGAAAAAATGCAGGTGGAGATCCTGCAGCAGCCCCAGAAAAAAACCTTCGGTCTGTTCGGAGGCTGTCCCGCCCGGATCCGGGGCTATGTGGAGGAAAGCGCCGCTTCCACTGCGGCGGCCTATCTCAAGGAGATTCTCCGGGGCATGGGCTACGACAAGGTGGAGATCGAGATCAAGGAGGAGGAAAAGGGATGCCAGCTTGCCCTTTCCGGCGAGGAGTTCGGCTCCATTATCGGCCGGCGGGGTGAAACGCTGGATGCCCTCCAGTATCTCACCGGCCTGGTGGCCAACCGGGTGGACAACAGCTATTATCGCGTGACCATCGATGTGGGCAACTACCGGGAAAAGCGGGAGGAAGCTCTGCAGGAGCTGGCCAGGCGCATCGGCAATCAGGCCGCCAAAACTGGCCGCCGTACCTCTTTGGAGCCGATGAATCCCTATGAACGCCGGATTATCCATACCACGGTGCAGAGCATCGAGGGCGCGGTTTCCTGGAGCGTGGGCAGTGAGCCGAACCGCCATGTGGTCATCGGTCCTTCGGACGATAATCCCAACAAGGATAAGGCTACCCGGCCCTCGGGAAACCGGGGTGGAAAGCCTCGAAGCGGCCGCGGCGGCCAGGGTGGGAAGCAGAAGACCGAGGGAAGCCGGCCGGAACGCGGCGAACGCCCTGAGCGTCCTGCCAGACCGGAACGTGGCCGGGGCTATGACGTGGCTCCCGAGCGTCCGCCTCGCCAGGTGCGGGAATTTATCCCCCGCAGCAATCCCCTTCCCACGGCTGACGGCGCCACGCCGCCGGCCAAGACCCAATCGGAGAAGGAAAGTTCTGCTACCCTATACGGGCGGATTGATTTATAAGCAAAAAGATGGAGGGGAAACCCTCCATCTTTTGTTCTTTTTAGAGAAACCAGCGGCTCTACCGAAGGAGACACCCTGTCCGCTTTCGCTTCCGGCCATGGAGCGAAGCGAGACGTTAATAAAGATTCTAAAGAGCAGAAAACCGAGCGGCAGATGCGGTAGGTGTGTTTGCAGGCTGTAAGGCACGTGATGTAAGAGAAAATATTTTCGTGTGTCTGGAGACGCTTGCCAGCATTCAGTCCTTTTAGCACCGGATTATATCACCAGTCATTACCGATGGTTTTGACTGAAATAAATATACATAATGTAAACGCTCAAGAGGGTTGATTTAAACCAGCGGTGTTACGGAAAAGCCTCTTATTACTGTTTTTTCATCTTATAAACGAGGTCCCCCTATCCGCTCTGTGCGGCCCGTCGTCTTTCCCCGGACTTAGGCCAGGTTTTTTCGGCGTTCTGCTTTTCAAAGCCTTGTATCTGATGCGAAATGACAATCCTGCCGGGTGAAGATGCTCCGCGGAGGGTATGGATCTGACGGATAAGCGATTTCTGAAAGTTCCACAAAGCCCGCGAGAGGAGGGAAGGCCATCATCAGCGTGAGGAGAGGGGCGGCGGTCGTCTGCCGGAAAAGGGCCTCGGAAGCTGTGTAGGAGGGTTCTTCAGGGCACCTGGAGAAAAGGAAAAATACAAAATTCTCCCCCGGGATTAACGGCTGATAGCCGCGTATGGCGGCTTTATACTGTTTACTTTATGGATAATTCAAGATATAGAAACAAATAGTATAAAACAAAATAGGGTAGGATAGGAAAATCAGTGGGGATGATGGCATCCTTTTACAAGGCGGGCGCTCTTTTGGCGGTTGATGGATGAAGAGGACAGCTTCCGGCTGCGGCCGCCGGAGCAGGCCTTTGCCGCGAAGGATGACCGGCTGATTCCAGAAAAAACCGGACCGGAGAAGGGGCGGCGGAGCCCAGGATGCCGGCAAGGCGATGCCAGTTGCAATAAGGCAGACCTATTGTTCCGGCAACAGGCATATATATAGCAGAACGGAGCCATGCCGCTGGGGGGACGCCGCCGCTGTTGATGAAAAGCGTATAGGCGCAAGGATGCAAGAGGAGCGAACACCTTCATGATGAAAGCAGGGCGAAAGGTGAGTTATTTCAGCCCTGTCCGCATTTTTTGTGCGGCAGGGTGAATTTTCGTAAAAATAGAGAAAATTATACAAATTGTTTATTTCTTCTCTATGCCCTTTAAAGGAACGAGGGCTTTTGCCTTACAGCATCCCCAGCAGGGCGGCGAAGCCGGTGAGCAGGGCCAGGCCTGTGAGATTGGCAAGGAGAAACCACAAAAGATACCGGCCGCCCCGGGCGCCCTCGACCTGCAGATAAAGCCGCAGGGAAATCAAGCTCGCCAGCGAGGCGATAGGGGTGCCCAAGCCGCCGATGTTTACGCCGGTCAGCAGTCCCTGCCAATTATCGGTGAAGCCGGAAAGCAGCAGGGCCGCTGGTACGTTGCTGATTATCTGGCTGGCGCAGATGGCGGTCAATCCCGCACCGGCGTTAGTCAGCGCGGTCAGCGTCTCCCGTACGGCCGGAATTTTCCCCAGATTGCCTGCAAAGATGAAGAAGAAGAAAAAGGTCAAAAGCAGTCCCACGTCAATATGGCGGAAAAGCTTTCGGTCAAAGAGAAACAGGATGGCCAGCACCACGCTGGTCAGCAGTGGAACGGGGAGAAGATGAAATACCGCCAGCAGGCAGAGAAGGAACAGCGTGAGATAAAGCGCCAGCCGCCGTTTATCCCCGATTTGCGGCATTTCCAGGAACCGTACCTCGATGTGCTCGTTGGGGAGACAAAAACAGCAGGCCGTCAGCAGGCCGATGAGGCTTAGCAGCACCGGCGGCAGCAGGGTGGCGAAAAAGTCCGCCGGCGAGATGGCGTAATGGTTGTACAGATATAGATTTTGGGGATTGCCCACCGGGGTAGCCATGCTGCCCAGGTTAGCGGCTAGGGTTTGCAGCACCACGACGGGAATCAGATGCTCCCTGCGCCCAATTTGGGAAAGCACCAGGATGGAGAAGGGAACGAACACCAGCAGCGCCACGTCGTTGGTCACCAGCATGGAACAGAAAAAGGGCAGAAGGATCAGCGCCGTGGCCAGCAGCCGCAGGGATTTCCGCCCTGTCAGCAGCCGTCCGGCCAGGGCGCCGAACAGACCGCAGCTCTGCAGGCCCGCCACCACTGCCATCAGGCAGAGCAGCAGACCCAGCACCCGCCAGTCCACCGCCGCCAGCGTCTCCCCGTTCGGCGGGACGAAGAAGAGGGAAATCCCCGCGCACCCGGCGGCGATCAGGCAGACCGCCTGCCCGCGCGCCCATTTTCCCAGTTTACTGAATCCCTTCATCCGCCCGCCTGCTTTCCCGCTTGTTCATATCCATGAGTATAGCACAACCGGCCGGCGGAAGCATCAGAAAAAATTCACATTCTGTCGGCGGGCTGTCCGCTCTTTTGAAAAATGCAGACGGAGGCGTTCATCCATCGCAGCAGGCCGATTTCAAGGGGAAGCGTTTCCTGCGCCGGGCGGGTCGCTCTTTATATAGCGGGATGTCCTGGGTGGAGGCAAGCCGCCGGCGCTGACCCGCCCATTCTTCAGCAGCCAGGGTAGCGTCAGCGGCGACTCCGGATAGGGCACGCCTGCTTGGATACGCCAGGGGAGCGGTCCCGGCCCTTCCGCCGGCGGCGTGTGGGAGAACCCTGCCCCGCGAGCGTTTATTTAACGATCATCTGGCCCAACCTTCCCTGATGGCTCGCTTGGATGGTTATGGCGGGTCCGCCTTTATTCGTAGTATACGGGAGAGGAGTCTTTTAGGAAGCGGCCGCTTTCGGCTTCGGCTTCCTTGCCTGCGGCGGCAGGCAGCGGATCTTTTCGTGGAAGGGATCGTGTGTGGCGGCAGGCGAAGCGGTAAACGATATTCCCCCTTTTCTCCGCTTTCTCCGCCTTGACGCGGCGCCCGGATTCGGCTATACTGATTAGACTTATGGGACCTAGGAAGAGGAGGCGGATTCATGCGAATCGGCGGCATCAACGGCGGGGTGGAAATCACGGGAAAAGCGGCGCTGGCGCCTATGGCCGGGGTGGCGGACCGGGCTTTCCGGCGGATCTGCGTGGAATACGGCGCGGCCTATGTGGTGGGAGAGATGGTCAGCTCCAAGGGACTCAACTTCGGCGACCGGAAAAGCGCCGAGCTGCTGGAGCTGGGGGAGGAGGAGCGCCCCGCGGCGGTTCAGCTTTTCGGGGACGATCCGGAGCAGATGGCCCGGGCCGCCCGGCTGGCCATGGCGGTGCGGCCGGATGCCATCGACATCAACATGGGCTGCCCCGCGCCCAAAATCGCCGGCAACCATTGCGGCAGCGCCTTGATGCGGGAGCCGGAGCTCTGCCGGCGGATCGTCCGCGCGGTGGCCGAGGCGGTAGAGGTACCGGTGACCGCCAAAATTCGCAAGGGATATGGGCGGGATGAGGTCAACGCGGTGGAGGTGGCCCAAGCCTGCGCGGCGGGGGGAGCGGCGGCGATTACCGTTCACGGCCGCACCCGGGAGCAGATGTACGCGCCTCCGGTGGATTGGGAGATCATTCGCCGGGTGAAGGAGGCGGTGGATATCCCCGTCATCGGCAACGGGGATGTGACCAGCGCCGCCCAGGCGGCCGCCCTTTATGAACAAACCGGCTGTGATTTGGTGATGGTGGGCCGGGGGGCGCTGGGGGCGCCCTGGCTCTTCGCCCAGATCAACGCCTATCTGCAGGAGGGACGGGTGCTGCCCGATCCGCCGGTGGCCAAGCGCATGGCGGTACTCTTGCGGCAGATCTCCCTGGCTGTGGCATACAAGGGGGAGCGGGTGGCCATGCGGGAGGCGCGCAAGCACGCGGCCTGGTATATGCGGGGGCTGCGGGGCGCGGCGGGGCTGCGGGCCCGGGCCGGCACTCTGGAGACCTTTGATGATCTGCGCAGGCTCTGTGAGGCGGTTATGCAGGAAAACGCCCGGCAAGAAGCCCCATAATAAATAAGGTATAAAAGGGGAAGAAGCCGCGTCTTTTTTCGTGAATCTGACGAAATTGCAGGAAAATATCCCGGATAATTCGTCCGAATAAGGGTATCTTTTTTCAAATGGATCGGTATAATGAGTCATATACCCAACGGGTAAAATTTAACCATTGACGGCGGTACAAGGGTGAGGGGCCCTTTACGGAGAGGGTAGGGTGATGGCATGTTCCAGATCCGATGGTTGTGGCGCAATATGGACAGCCGGTTCCGATGGCGGTATATCACGGCGCTGGTTTTGTCCGTGGTAACGAGCTGTCTGCTCCTGGTGAATCCATATCTGACCAAGATTCTGTTCGACGACGTGATCATGGTGGGAAACACTGAACCGCTGGTGGGCCTCCTGCTGCTGATGCTGGGGATGCAGGCGGTGCGGCTCACCTTGCGGTACATCATGATCATCATGCTGGAAAAGGGTTCGCAAAATGTGCTGTACAATCTGCGGGCCCGGCTGTTCGAGGTGCTGCAGTACCAGGAGATGCGCTTTTTCGACCGGAACCGCACCGGCGATCTGATGACCCGTCTGTCCGCCGATGTGGACTGGTGCCGGCATTTCCTGGCCTATTTGTCCTTCAACGTGGTGGACAGTGTGGTGATGTTCATCTCCACCCTGGCCCTGTTCCTGTTCATTAGCTGGAAGCTGACCCTGGCGCTGGTGGCGGTGACGCCGCTGCTGATGCTGATTACCAAGCTGTACTCCAAAAAGGTGCGGCCTCTGTTTGTGGGGATGCGGGAACGGCTGTCGGAAATGAATACCACCGCCCAGGAAAATATCGCCGGGAACCGGGTGGTGAAGGCTTTCGCCCGGGAGGCGTATGAGAAGGAGCGGTTCCAAAAGAGGAACGCGGATTTCCGGGACGCCAATCTGGACATCAACAAGCTGTGGCTGACCTTCTATCCCTTCATCGAGATCCTGGCCAACGCCATGACGCTGATCACCATCTTTGTGGGCGGCCTGTTCATCATCCTGGGGGAGATCACTCCCGGAGAGCTGACGGTGTTTACCTC
>CAKTTT010000040.1 GCA_934615635.1 uncultured Eubacteriales bacterium
GTGCTGTACAACCGCCTTGCCAGCACGGAGTATCCCCGGCTGGAATGCGATTCCACCCAGGATTACGTCCGCAGCATAGCCCAATTGGACGACGGCACCGAGGCGCTCAACAAAGCCTATGATACCTATCAGCGCAGGGGGCTGCCGGTGGGGCCCATCAACAACCCCGGTATGAACGCCATCGAAGCGGCGCTGAATCCCTCCGAAGAGGAGGAGATCATGGACTGTTACTTTTTCGCCACCGATCTCAAGACGGGAGTCACCTATTACTCCAAGACCCTCAAGGAGCATGAGGCGGTCTGCAAAAAATACGGCATCGGTATGTACGCCTGATTGCCGGGAGAATTTCAAAGGGCCGCGGCGGCGTTGACCGCCGCGGCCTTGCTGCATCCGCCGGGGTATTCGGCAGGGACCGCTTCCCGGCCCGGTAGAAGAAAAAGTCAAAAGGAGCTTGGCGCATGAGAAAGGATATTCCGGAGCTGCTGGCCCCCGCGGGGGATCGGGAACGGCTGGAAACGGCGCTGCTTTACGGAGCGGACGCGGTATATCTGGCGGGAAAAGGTTTCGGCCTGCGCGCCGCCTGCGGAAACTTCGACGAGGAGGGACTGCGGGAAGCGGTGCGGCTGGCCCACGCCCAGGGCGCCCGGGTGTACGTGGCCTGCAACATCCTGCCGCGAAACGAGGAGATCCGGCGGCTGCCCGCCTTTCTGGAGCTGGTGCAGGATGCCGGGGCGGATGCGGTGATCGCCGCCGATCTGGGGGTTATGGGGCTGGTGAAACGCCACGCGCCCCGCTGCGCCCTCCACGCCTCCACCCAGTTGGGTGTGGTAAATGAGGAAACCGCCCGGGTGCTGTATGAACACGGGGTGGCCCGGGTGGTGCTGGCCAGGGAGCTGTCCCTTGAGGAGATCGAGGAGATCCGGGCTCGGACGCCGGCGGCGCTGGAGCTGGAGGCTTTCGTCCACGGGGCCATGTGCATGGCCTATTCCGGCCGCTGTATGCTGTCCGCCTATCTGACCGGGAGGGACGCCAACCGCGGCGACTGCGCCCAACCCTGCCGCTGGCGGTTCCGGATTCGGGAGGCCGGCAGGCCGGGGCCGGAATGGTCGGCGGAGGCAGGGGAGGACGGCGCTTATTTGTTCAACGCCATGGATTTGTGCATGGTGGAGCACATCGCGGCCCTGGATCGGGCGGGGATCGGCTCCTTCAAAATCGAGGGCAGGGCCAAGGCGGCCTATTACACGGCGGCGGCGGTGAACGCCTATCGGGCGGCCATGGACGGTTACGCCGCCGCCGGCTGCCCGGCGGACTATGTGGTTCCCGCCTGGATCCGGGAGGAGCTGGATAAAATCAGCCACCGTCCCTACGGCACCGGCTTTTATTTCGGTCCCCCGGAGCAGGCGACGGACAGCGGCGGCTATATCCAGCATTATGAGGTGGCCGCGGTGGCGGAGGGCTGGAAGGAGGGCCGTCTGCTGCTCAGCCAGCGCAACCGCTTCGCCGCCGGGGACCGGCTGGAGATCCTGGAGCCGGGCCGGCCGCCGATTCCGCTGATCGCGGCGGAGCTGTTGGACGGGGAGGGCCATCCCATCACGACGGCGCCCCATCCCACGATGAAGCTGTCTCTGGCCTGTCCCCATCCCGTGACGCCGGGGGTCATGCTGCGCAGAAAGAAATGATGCTGAAAGCGGGGCCTGGTGCCCCGCTTTTGGATGTCGCCAGAAAGGCAAGCCAAAAACAAGCCCGGCGGAACCACCGTTCCACCGGGCTGCGATTCTGTATGTTCCGATTACCAGCGGAAGACGCTGCTTTCCTCCTCCGGCTCCTCCCCCTGAAAATCGGCCCCGTTGGGAACCAGAAGATAGGCGTGGGCGGCGATGCGCTCCATCCGGCCGTTTTTCGCGTAAGCCACGCCGCTGAGGAAATCCACCAGCCGGCAGGCGGATTCCCGGGTGGACTCCTCCATATTGAGGACCACCATCCGTCCGGCGGCCAGATGATCCGCCGCGGCGCCCGCCTCATCCATCCGGCTGAGCTTCATCAGCACGGCGCTGTTGTCGTCGTCCCGCAGGGAGAAGACTCGGGCCTCCGGCGCCTGCTGGACAATCTCTTTCTCAAATTCTTCTTCCTCGTCGTAGCCCATAAAGCTATGCAGTCTTTCCGCCAAGCCCATTTTCATTCCCGCCCTTTCCGGCATATTTTTACTCGGCCGGGCTCCGCCGCGGCCGTGAAGCTGATAAATGGTAATAAACAACGGTGTATCGTATATTATAGCGCCTTTCCTCCCGTTAAGCAAGGAAGAATTTTGCAGGGACGGAATCTTTCCGCATTTCCTGTTGACAAACGCTCCTTCCAAGGCTATAATGACTAACAACAGAATACCTTTCCTTATGAAAGACTGTGAAGGGAATAAGACGCGGATATCCGACTTATCAGAGAACCGGCGGTTGGTGCGAGCCGGCAGCGGGTCCCGCGTGGATAGCTCATCCCGGAGTCGTCTGCCCGATGCCCCAGCGGGGAGCAAGGCGGAACGTGTGGCTGCGTTATAGGCTGCGCCTTGAAGCCGCTTCGGCGGTGTGAGGCCGTGAGTGCGGACGATTCCGGAGTCGTCCGAATTTGGGTGGTACCACGTGCGATATTGTCGCCCGTCCCTTCATAGGGACGGGTGTTTTTGTATTCTTCAAGAAGGAGGTTTTCGCTATGAAACCATCGTTCCAAAAGTATATCCCCTTCCGGCAGATCGATCTGCCTGACCGTCAGTGGCCCTCCCGTGTGATTGAAAAAGCGCCCGTCTGGTGTAGCGTGGACCTGCGGGACGGCAACCAGGCCCTGGTGGATCCCATGAATATGGAGCAGAAGCTGGAATTCTTCCATACCCTGTGCGCCATGGGCTTTAAGGAAATCGAGGTGGGCTTTCCCTCCGCTTCGGATACGGAATATGAAATCTGCCGGGAGCTCATCGAGGGCGGCCACATCCCCGACGATGTGACCATCCAGGTGCTGGTGCAGGCCCGGGAGCATTTGATCCGCAAGACCTTCGAGGCTATCCGCGGCGCGAAAAACGTCATTGTTCATTTTTACAACTCCACCTCCACCCTGCAGCGCAAGGTGGTGTTCAAAAAGGACATGGACGGCATCATCGACATCGCCGTGGCCGGAGCGAAATTGATCCGGGAGCTGACCGAGGGCTTCGACGGAGACACCAATATCCGTTATGAATATTCCCCCGAAAGCTTCTCCGGCACCGAACCGGAAAACGCCGTGGCCATCTGCTCTGCGGTGCTGGACGCCCTGGGCGCCACGGCGGAGCGTCCGGTGATCCTCAATCTGCCGGACACGGTGGAGATGTGTACCCCCAACACCTTTGCGGATCAGGTGGAATACTTTATCCGGCATCTGCCGGGACGGGAGCGGGCCGTCATCAGCATCCATCCCCACAACGACCGGGGAACCGGCGTGGCGGCGGGAGAGCTGGCGCTGCTGGCCGGGGCGCAGCGGGTGGAAGGCACCCTTTTCGGCAACGGCGAGCGCACCGGCAATCTGGATATCGTCACCATGGGGCTGAATATGTACACCCAGGGGGTGGATCCGAGGCTGGATTTCAGCAATATGCCCGCCCTCAAGGAGTTGTACGAACGCTGCACGGGCCTGCGGATCCATGAGCGGCTGCCCTATGCGGGAGAGCTGGTGTTCACCGCCTTTTCCGGCTCCCATCAGGACGCCATCAACAAGGGTATGGAATATATGCAGGATTCCGGGACCGAGTTCTGGGAGGTCCCCTATCTGCCCATTGATCCGGCAGATGTGGGACGGCAGTACGAGCCCATCATCCGTATCAATTCCCAGTCGGGCAAGGGCGGCGCCGCTTTTGTCATGCAGTCGGCGTTCGGCTATCATCTGCCCAAGGCCATGCATCCGGAGTTCGGCGCCCTGGTGAAGGCAGAGTGCGACCGGGTGGGCCGGGAGCTGTCCACAAACGAGCTGTTTGACGTTTTCCGGGCCGCCTATATCGACGTGCCGAGGCTTTACAGCCTCTCCGGCCACAGCCTGTTCGAGGAGGCTGGCGGCAGCGTGCGGTTTACCGGCACCATCCACACCCCCGGCGGGGACCGGCAGGTGGAGGGAGAGGGCAACGGCCCTCTGGACGCCTTCTTCAACGCTCTGCGTTCCATAGGCGTGACCGACTACGCCTTCCAATCCTATCACGAGCACGCCATTTCCACCGGTTCGGATTCCAAGGCCATCGCCTATATCGAGCTGAAAAAGCCGGACGGAAGCGCGGTGTTCGGGGTGGGAATCGAACCCAATATCAATCTGGCCTCCATCCAGGGTGTGCTGTGCGCCATCAACCGGGCGGAAGCCATGAAACGGTAAAATAGCAAAAAACAGGCCCCGCCGCCGGATATTCCCGGCGGCGGGGCCTGTCCGTTTGCGCCCCCCACCGGCGCAGCCGAGGGTTCGGCTTCATAAAACAGCGTGCAAACCCGCAAGATCATACGCTGTTAAGCGGCTTGCATCGCTATACGGTTTTCCGGAGACGTTTTCCGACGGTCATGATGATAGCAGATGGAAATGGCCGTTGCAGGCGGCCAAATTCCTTAAAGCTTAGGGAAAAGCCCGCCGACGTTTGGTTTCCCGGGTGAAAAATCGGGCTGATAAAGGCGGCTTAATCCGTCAAACGCAGTCGGTGGGGTTTAATGCGTGAATACGAGAAGGGAGGGAGCCGTGGGAGCCGCCGAGGATCCTTGAAAGCGGGTAGTGGTTCAGGGAGATTCTCTAGGAAAACGGACCGGAGAACAGCGCCGAGCTGGCGCGGTTTTACCGGTAGCCCGGGAGGAAGGGACCCGGCACGCGGGAGAAGGGAAAAACCAATGGCGGGATCGGCCCTTTTATCCCTTTTTCCATGGAACTGTGACAAAGGGTCGACTTTCCCAGCGGCTTGTGATAGAATAATCCTGATTTCCAGCATCGGCGGATTTCCTGCAAAAGGACGGCGCAAAAAGGCCGGAAGGGATGGACAGACGGATGGAAAGTGGCTTCCTGCGATTCATGAACAAAAGGGTGAGCTTGCTGGGCGTACTGGACTGCCGGGTGGTGGACCTCTTTTTCTTTGCGTTCGTCACCTTTGTTTCCGCTCTTCTCCGGGTATCCCTGCGGGAGACGGTGTCGGGCGACTACACCTATTTCCTCAAGCCCTGGTACGATCAGATCAAGGAATTAGGGTGGGCCTCCCTGGGAGAAAACATCGGCAATTACTCTCCTTTGTATATGTATCTTTTCACCGCCGTCACCTTCCTGCCGCTGGACAGCCTATCCGCTGTCAAGGGGCTTACCCTGGTGTTCGATTATGTCACGGCGGCGCTTTTCTTCGGGATGGTTTACCGCTTCTCTCACTCCTTCTTCAAGGCCACCGTCGCCTGGGGCGGGGTGCTGTTTCTGCCTTCGGTGGTGCTCAACGGCGCGGTGTGGGCCCAGTGCGATATCATCTATACCCTGTTCCTCCTTCTGTCCTTTGATCTGGTGAGCCGGGACCGGCCGGTGGCCGGTTGCGTGGCCTTCGGGGTTTCCTTCTGCTTCAAGCTCCAGTCGGTGTTCTTCCTCCCCATCCTGCTGATTTACTGGCTTAAGGGAAAAATACGGTTTTACGATCTTTTCCTTGTCCCCGCTTGCTACCTGATCAGCGTGGTGCCCGCCCTGCTGGCGGGACGCAGTCCGGTGGATGTGCTGACGATCTATTTCCAGCAGGCGGGCACCTATACCGGCGGGCTGACCTACAATTTCCCCAACATCTACCATTTGGTGGGCAACGTCTATCTCCAATACATGGGAACCGGGGCGGTGCTGTTGACCCTGGCGCTGCTGGCCTTTCTGTTTTATTTCGTGTTCCGGTACCGCTTCCGGCTGACCTATGAGCTGGGGCTGCTGCTTTCGGTTTTTGTGCTGCTGCTGATTCCCTATTTCCTGCCGTATATGCATGAGCGGTACGCTTTTCCGGCGGATGTATTCGCCCTGCTGCTCTTCCTGTGCTATAAGCGGTATTTTTGGGCGCTGCTGTCCACCCAGTTGCTGACCGTTCTCGCCTATCAGCCTTTCCTGTTTCAGAACGTCACCATCAGCCATTCCATCGTGGCGGTGGCCTATCTGGTTTTCCTGGGGGTGCTGGCCCGGGTGATTTACAAGCGCATATTGGAGAATCCGGCGGAACCGGCCCGGGAAACCGGGGAGGCGGGCTGAAACGCCGCCTTTTTCCCGGCTTTTGGGGGGATTTTCTGAAACAGGGCGGATGTCGGCGGGAATTGGCCCGAACCTCTTTACACCGGGGCATGGATTTGCTATAATAAAACCCGCCGGTTTTGGACCGGAAGATTTTTGCCGGACGGGACGGCGCCCTGCCCTATAAAAGGGGCGGGAAAGCGGCCGAGGGGCCGTGCCGCTTGATTTGCTACTGTGGCTCAATGGTAGAGCAGCGCACTTGTAATGCGCAGGTTGTCAGTTCGATTCTGACCAGTAGCTCCATAAAAAAGGCCATCCTGCGATGGCCTTTTTTATATGCATGGTATGTGTGGCATGGGGATATTCCCCCGTGCGGATAAAGCGGCGCTTACGCGGCGCGCCGGCCGCCATCCATGGAAAACGGGGGGCTATGGACACAGTCCCAGCCCTGCGAAAAACGGATGCGGCGGCACAGTGTCCCTGCGTTTGCGGTGGCAAACGCCCGGGTTTGGGAGCATGAGACACGGTCCAAAGCCCTGCGAAAAACGGATGCAACAGCAGTGCGCCCGATATTTTGCGGGATATGCCATTGATATGTTGTTGAACAGTCAGCGGGCGGCGGAATTTCGGCGCTTTATGAGACATAACGCGGCCCTTTCTTCAAGGACCGCCGCGGCTTCACTGGGTGGAAGAATGCCGCCGTCATGGGGATCGGCGGTAGGCTCCGGCCTGGATTAGGGCAGAGGGAGAACAAAAAGGCATCAAGGGCTTCGCCTCGGTTGCGGAGGGATAAGGCCCAGGGAAGGACGGCAACGGAAATGAAATATCTTGTTTTGCTTTGCGACGGGATGGCGGATACCCCCTGTCCGAAGCTGGACGGGCTGACGCCCATGGAAAAGGCGTTGAAGCCCGCCATGGACGGTTTGGCGTGCCGCAGCGAAATCGGAACGGTGCGCACGGTGCCGGAGGGGCTGAGTCCCGGCAGCGACGTGGCGAATCTGGCGGTGCTGGGCTACGATACCCGGGAATGTTATACCGGCCGTTCCCCGCTGGAGGCGGCCAATATCGGCGTGGAGCTGTCGGACACCGACGTGGCCTTCCGCTGCAATTTGGTAACCCTGTCGGAGGACGCTGATTTCACCGAAAAGACCATTCTGGACTACTGCGCCGGGGATATCCATACCGAGGAGGCGCGGGTACTGGTGGAGGCGGTGCAGGAGGCCTTCGGCGGCGAAGAATTTGACTTTTATACCGGCACCGCCTATCGGCATTGCATGGTATGGCATAACGGGCGGGAGCCGGCGAGGCTCACCCCGCCCCACGACATCACCGGCCGGGTGATCGGTCCGCATCTTTCCGGCGATCCCGCGGCCGCTCCCCTGCTGTCCATGATGGAGCGGAGCTTCCGGCTGCTTAAGGATCATCCCCTCAACCGGGAGCGGATGGCCCGGGGACTCCCGCCTGCCAACGCCATTTGGCTGTGGGGGCAGGGAAAGCGGCCCCGGCTGCAGAATTTCCGGGAGCGGTTCGGCTTGGACGGGGCTATGGTTTCCGCGGTGGATCTTCTCAAGGGGATCGGCCGTCTGGCGGGGATGGAGGTCTGCGAGGTTCCCGGGGCCACCGGCTACATCGATACGAATTATGAGGGAAAACGGCGGGCCGCCCTGGATGCGCTGGCCGCCGGCAGGGATTTTGCCTATATCCATGTGGAGGCGCCGGATGAATGCGGCCACCGGGGGGAGCCGGAGAACAAGGTGAAGGCTATCGAGGATATCGACCGCCTCATCCTCGCTCCCCTGCTGGAGGAGCTGGAACGCAAGGGAGAGCCCTTCGCCCTGCTGGTTTTGCCGGATCACCCCACCCCGCTGGCGATCCGTACGCACGACGCCGCGCCGGTGCCCTATCTGCTTTACCGCAGCGACAGGCCGGTTACAGGCGGGCCGGAGCGGTTCACCGAGGCGGCGGCTAGGGCCGTCGGCCGCCATGTGGAGGCCGGCTATACCCTGCTGTCCCATATGCTGAAGGATTAAGCTCCCATACCGGCTTGCGGCTATTTTTCGCAAGACCAGGAGGGGGAATGATGGCGGGGAGGATGCGGGGAAATGCGGCCATCCCGCAGTGGCTGGAGCTTCTCTGCTGCCTGAAGAACGCCATCATGGAATGGCCCGGCGGCCCTGGATCCGACAGCGATTCGGCTGCCTTTGCGTTCCTGCCGCCTATAGTCGAGGGCCCGCGGGCCGGAACATTTTCAATTGAGGGAATCGTCAAGCACCGGAGAGCGGACGGCAGGGGATGGCGGCGAAGGCTTCCCGTCTGCCTCAGAGGGATTCCGGCGGTTGATACGACCGGTATGTCCGGCAAACGACATGGGGACATAAATCGGCAGGCGGCAACGGGGGAATAAGGGACTTTAGAGGAGCGGCGTTGGGGGCGGGTTATCCGGCTGGAGGCCGCCTTTTTGTCCGGATACCGCAGGAGGAGTCGTCCGCGGCGAACAGGCGGCGGGCAGCGCATGGTATAGAAAAAACAGTTCCGGGAGGCGAATGGTCTCCCGGATTTTCTGTCTATAGGAATAGAGGGGGGAGGAAACCGTGGAGGACGAAGCGATTGTCGAGTTGTACTGGAGCCGCAGCGAGGAAGCGGTGCGGCAGACCGCGGAGAAGTACGGCGGTTATTGCCTGGCCTTATCCATGCATATTCTGGACAGCCGCCAGGATGCGGAGGAATGCGTCAGCGACGCTTACTGGCGGGTGTGGAACAGCGTGCCCCCGCAGCAGCCCCGAAGCTTGAAATGTTACCTGGGCCGGATTGTGCGCAATCTTTCCCTCAACCGCTACGATTATCGCCATGCGGAGAAACGCTCCGGCGAGTTTCAATTGCTGTTGTCGGAGGTGGAGGAGTGGCTCCCGGATGCCGCCGGGGAGGCGGCCTTTGAGGAGGGGGAGATCCTGACGGCGATCCGGGAATACCTGATCGCCCTGCCGGAGGGGGAGCGGGCGCTGTTTGTGCGGCGGTATTGGCATTCGGAATCCATCGCCGCGCTGGCGGAGCGGTTCGGTCTCAGCCAAGGCCGGGTTACCCGGGTTCTCTTCCGGCTGCGCCGCGGTCTGCGCGCCCACCTGGAGGGAAAGGAGATTTTCATATGAAAAAGGAACAGCTCTATACCCTGTTCGGAGGCATCGACGACGAATTGGTGGAGCAGGCGGAAGCCTATAAGCCGCCCGCGAGAAGGAAATGGGCCGTCCAGCTGCTGCCGGCGGCCGCCTGCCTGGCTCTAGCGGCGGGGACGGCGCTTTTTCTGCCCCGGCTGCTTGAGCCGGCCGCGCCCCCCTTCCAGGGTGCCACCTATTCCTCCCTGGAGGATATCCCGGTGGAGCGCAGCGGAAATAATTGGTTGGACGGCCCCGGCGGCGGCCCGGTACATCTTTGGGAGAGCGGCGGCAATCTGTATTTTTCCTATACCACCCGCTGGGTGGGGGATGACGAAAAGCAGGAGACGGTGACCTATGAGACGGTGTTCCGGGTGAATACGGAGGATAACAGCTATACCGCCGTGTCGGAGGAGGCGCGGGCCATCGCCCTGCGGGACGGGCGGTTCATCTACATCCGGTCGGACGAATATCTCACCGCTGAAAACCTCTGGACCGTGCCCTACTACACCAATTCCCTGGAGTGGAACGACGAACGGAAAATCAGCGCCGAAAAGGCCATGAAGCTGATGGATGGCACGCGGCGCACCGGCTTTATGGACGGACGCGTCTCCTACACCGTCGATGTGGCCGGGGATACCGTCCGAATCGAGATGGAAAACGGCGGAGAGTACACCGTCCGGATTCCCTTTGAGCAGCTTTCCGGGCTGGACAAGGATTCCCTGGGCTTCGGCTCGATAGCGGCTCTCGCCCGCGACAAGCTGTATTTTAGCGCCCATTATGTGTCGGAGGGCGTTTATCGGGAGGATCTGTTCGTGGTGGGGCTGGACGGTAAAGGACTGCGGATGCTCACCCATGAGGCGTTCACCGGTATGTTTGGCTTGGACGCCACTCTGGATGAAAGCGGCAACCTGTGGTTCCTTTACCGGGGCGAAACCTCCGCCATCATGCGGCTGGATACCCGGAACGACCAGATGAAGATGGTGGCGCAGGTGGACGGTGCTGTGTGGAGCTTTGTAAAGAACGCGACCCACATCCTCTGTCTAGTCAACCCCACCTGGCCTGGAGAGCTCCAATTGATCCCCTATTGAAGGATGGACCGACGCCCTTCCCATCCGCCAGGGACGAGGGAGAGTCCCCCTGGATGGAGGCAGCGCAGGAAAAGCGATGAGCTTGGCTCATCGCTTTTCCTGCATCCCGCTTTCATGCGCTTTTCATCCCGCGCCTCCTTCGCTGCTTTTTTGCCGTTTCGCAGATCCGGCGGAAGGATGATCCGCTTGGATGAACCTTCCGGACGCCCTCCAATCTTTACAGTGTTGTTACCTTCCTTGTAATCCGTCTCAGGATTTGATAAAGTAAAACTATCCGGGCGGCGCACGGCGTCGCGGCGGATCAAATCTATACAAATGCGGGAGTGGAATATGAAAGAATCATCGGCACGTCATGTCAAACCAAAGAAAAAAAGACGGTGGTGGCAGCGGGTCCTGATCTGGACGGGCGTCGGACTGGGCGGGATTCTGCTCCTCGTCGTCTGCTGCTTTCTGGTGGTGTTTTACACCCCCTTCTTCCCCCAAACACGGGATAAATATATCCTGATGACCTATCACACCTCCAACCCCTGGCTGGCCACCGCCTTTTTCTCCGACGCCACCATCTCCCGGGTGCTGGAGGAGAATAAGGTGATCGCCCCGGAGGGGGAGACGGACCCGAACCTAATCAAGCCGGGCGGGGCGACCTCCGCTCCGGATCCCACCCTTCCCACGGGGACCTCCCCAACCGGCGGCGAGCCCACCCAGCCGCCCACCGAGACGCAACCCGCCCCCACCCAACCCACCACGCGGCCCACCACCGGCGCCTTTGACACCGAGATGATCTATGAAGAGGAAGGGGTGGATATCCTCCGCATACAGGGGGACCGCTATGTGGCGCGGCTGATCCGGGTGGCGGATCCTTCCCGGGTACGGCTGGGGGTCACCAGCAAGCTGATGAAATACGGGGAAAGGCTGGTCACCATCTGCAAAAACAACAACGCCCTGGCGGGAATCAACGCCGGCGGCTTTGACGATCCCGGCGGAAAGGGCAACGGCGGCACCCCCTCCAAGCTGCTGGTGAAGGATTACGAGATCCTTTTCTGCGACGGGTCGGAAAAGCATCCGGTTATCGGCTTCAATGAGGATAACGTGCTGATTCTGGGCGAGTTCACCGACGAGGAAATCCTGCAGAAACGGATCCGGGACGCGGTTTCCTTCGGCCCCTTTGTGATTCTCAACGGGCAGAAAGCTAAAGTGAAGGGGATGGCCGGCGGCTATGATCCCCGCACCGCCATCGGCCAGACCGCGGACGGAACGGTGCTGCTGCTGGTCATCGACGGCCGCCAGCCGGGTATGGAGGGCGGCAACATGAAAACGGTGATGGACATCATGTGGGAGTACGGTGCGGTCAACGCCGCCAACCTGGACGGCGGGTCCTCCGCCACCATGGTGCTGAACAATGAGATCATCAACAAGCCCTGCAGCCTTTACGGCCCCCGCTATCTGCCGGACGGCTGGCTGGTAACCCGGGCGGAATCCTGATATTCCTGCCATTTTAACCGCGCGTTAAGCCATCCTTCATAATTTCATGTCCCTGGATTAAGAAAAGCGGCGTATAGTGTTCTCATGGACAATAAAGGAGGGGCTTTTGATGTGGCTGGCGAGTGTTCTGGAATGGGCGGCGGCAGTGTGCATGGCGCTGTCCGTGCCGCTGATGCTGTGGCAGTTGGGCGTGGGGATCATGGGGCTGTTCTCCGTGCGTAAGCTGCGTAAGCTGGAGGACAAGACCTACCGGTTCGCGGTGGTGAGCTGCGCCCGCAATGAGGAGGCGGTTATCGGCCAGCTGCTGGACAGCCTGCAGAACCAGCGGTATCCCCGGGAGTGCTTCGATCTTTTTGTGATTGCGGACAACTGTACCGACGATACGGCGGCGGTGGCCCGCAAGCATGGGGCCATCGTGCTGGAGCGCCAGGATAAGGGACATATCGGCAAGGGTTACGCCCTGCGGTGGGCGTTTGAGCGGATCATCGGCCGCTGGGGCGACCGGTACGACGCCGTGGTGCTGTTTGACGCGGATAATCTGGCGGATCCGGACTTCCTGCTCCAGACCAACGAGGCCCTCTGCTCCGGCGCGGACGTGACCCAGGGCTACCGGGCGGGGAAGAATCCCGACGCTTCCTGGGTAAGCGGCTGCTATACCCTCTACTGGCTCGGGCTTATGCGGTTCTTTTACTGCGCCCGCCGCAATTGGGGGCTTTCCGCCCAGGTGGGCGGCACCGGCTTCGCCTTTAAGACCGCCGCCATCCGGGGCGACGGTTGGAACACCACCACCATCACCGAGGACGGGGAGTTTTCCGTACAGCAGATTTTGGCGGGCAACCGGATTGTGCCGGTGCGGGAAGCGGTGTTCTATGACGAGCAGCCGGTGACCTTCGCCATGTCCCTGCGCCAACGCCACCGCTGGGTCATCGGAGGGATGCAGATTGCCAGGCGGTATTTGAAGGAAGCCTTCCGCTGCTTTACCAGGGGGAACTGGTCGGCGCTGGACGCCGCCATGTATATGCTGCTGCTGCCCGCCCTAGGCCTGGGCACCCTGTTCGGCGCGGCGGGGACGATAGCCTCCGCCCTGCACGCGATGACGGCGCCGGCCGCGGCCGTGGGCTTCGGCGCTTCTTTCCTGCTGGGCTTCCTGGCCATCCAGGGGATCGCCCTCCTCACCGCTTTGCTGGAGCGGGTGCCGATCAAGAAAATGTGGAAATCGGTGCTGCTGTTCCCGGTGTTTATGCTGCCCATGTCCTATCTGGCGCTGGTGGCGCTTTTCCGGCCGCAGGCGGAGTGGAAGCCCATCGCCCATACCGATCGGCGGACGATTTCCGATGTTTCCCGCAGTGGGGGCTGACGGGTGGGCCGAATGACATGATAGCCGAAGGGTAAAGGAACATAATGCCATAAACAAAATACAGCGACCCGGCGGAGTGGCTCCGCCGGGATTTTTTGCGCTTTGAGCGGGGAAACGCCGGCGGCGGGGGAGGGCGCCGTGCGCAAGGCGGCCGCCTATACGGGGGGACGCCGCTATGCGCGACCCCGCCCCTTTGGAGGCAAAGCCCTGCCGTTCGGACAGCGTTTTTTGAAAAAATCCGGAGGAAAATTCTGTGTTTTTGCTAAAAGTATGCTATTTTTTTCACAATATTCTGGAGAGGGAATCTTTCCTCAGCCATTGCATTTTCAGAAGGGCTGCGGTATAATAAATAACAAGTTTTTATCATGGGCGGGAATGGGGTTTTATGCGTTCCGGCGTGTTTTTGCGCCTGGGATCGTCCCTTTTCGCGGAGAAATTATGCAGCGTATTCCGCGCGCTTTGCTTTTTGAAACGCGGCGGCGCGGAGGAAATGTGGGGTGTATCAAGTGTCTTTGATGACGTTGGCCGAGAGTGTCGGCCAGATGATGGGAGACGCGGGGATGACCATTCTCATCGGTCTGGTGGTCGTTTTTTCCGTGTTGATTTTGCTGACCTTTATTTTTTGGCTGTTCGGCAAGGTGGCGGGCGGCCGTAAAAAGCCGGCGCGGCCCGCGGCGCCCCGGGCGGTTGTGCAGGAGACGCCGAAACCCGCCCCGGCACCTCGTCCGGCCCCTCCCGCCGTGCAGGAGGGCATCAGCGAGGAGATCGTCGCCGTCATCGCCGCCGCCGTCGCCGCCATGGAGCCGGAGGGCAAGCGGTATGCGGTGCGCAGCGTCAGCCGTTCCCGCTCCCAGCGGCCTGTCTGGGCGTTGGCCGGTTTGTCTGAGAATACCCGTCCTTTTTAAAAGGGCCCTTATTTTGAACCGGAAAGGACTGACCAGTGATGGGCGATTTGTGGAACGCGATTGTGAAGCTGTGGAACGAATCCGGCTTCGCCCAGCTATTTAATTTTCAGAACGGCGGCTGGAAAAACCTGATTATGATTGGCATCGCCTGCATTTTGATCTATTTGGCGGTGAAAAAAGGCTTCGAGCCTCTGCTGCTGCTGCCGATCGCCTTTGGTATGCTGCTAGTGAATCTGCCGCTGTCGGGCATTATGGATCCGCAGCAGAACTCCCTGATCCCCCTGACACAGGCGGAGCTGGAGCATCTGGCGCAGGGGATATACGACCAGAATTATCCGATTTTCAACATGGACGGGGTGCTGTACTGGCAGCACTTTGAGCAGGGCGGCCTGATGTGGTACCTTTATCAGGGCGTGAAATTCGGTATTTATCCGCCGCTGATCTTCCTGGGAATCGGCTGTATGACCGATTTCGGTCCCTTGATTTCCAATCCCAAGAGTTTCCTGCTGGGCGCTGCCGCGCAGCTCGGCATTTTCATCACCTTCTTCGGCGCCAAGGCCTTGGGACTGATTCCCGGCGCGGAGGGCATGAACATCATGTTCACCGATCAGGAGGCGGCCTCCATCGCCATCATCGGCGGCGCGGATGGTCCCACCGCCATTTATCTCACCTCCAAGCTGGCGCCCCATCTGCTGGGCGGCATAGCGGTGGCGGCCTATTCCTACATGGCGCTGGTGCCGGTTATCCAGCCGCCCATCATGCGTGCCCTCACTACCAGGAAAGAGCGCAGCGTGGTGATGGAGCAATTGCGGCCGGTTTCCAAGACCGAGAAGATCCTTTTCCCCATCTTCGTCACCGCCATCTGCGTGCTGCTGCTGCCCAGCGCCGCCCCGTTGATCGGTATGCTCATGCTGGGCAATCTGTTCAGGGAAAGCGGCGTGGTGGAACGGCTGTCCAAAACCGCTCAGAACGAGCTGATGAATATCATCACCATCCTGCTGGGCGTGACGGTGGGCGCCACGGCCAACGCCCACACCTTCCTCCAGCCCAAGACGCTGCTGATCATCTGCCTGGGCCTCATCGCTTTCTGCGTGGGCACGGCCGGCGGTGTGCTTTTTGGCAAGCTGATGTATAT
>CAKTTT010000041.1 GCA_934615635.1 uncultured Eubacteriales bacterium
TATTTATATAACATATGTATATAAAAGAACTCAGGCTGTCCCGGGCAGGGATTTGTAAACCTCCCCCGCCTCCCCATAGGCCGCCCGCCAGCGCAGCAGCTCGGGCACCGTCACCAGGGTGTAGCCTTCCGCTTTCAGCCGGTCGATAATCTCTCCCACGCAGTCCACCGTGGTGGCGTGTACATCGTGCAGCAGGATGATGCCGCCGTCCTTCACATTATACCGGCTCTCAAAAATATTCTCCATAATAGAATCCCGGTTCTTCTTCTCCCAGTCCCGGCTGTCCACCGACCATTGGATGATCCGCAGTCCCTTTTCTCTGGCGTACGCCCGCACATCGTCGTTGTAATGCCCGCCCGGCACCCGGAGAAGGGAGGGCGTTTGTCCGGTGATACGGGTAAGGGCCTCCAGGCTTTTATCCAGATCTGCGGCGATCTCCTCCGCCGTCAGAGTCGTCAGCTTGGTGTGGGAATAGGAGTGGCTTCCCACCGCATGGCCTTCCGCCACCTCCCGCCGGATGAGCTCCGGGTACCGTTCCGCCCAGGAACCCAGCACAAAAAAGGTGGCGGGCGTTTCCTTCTCCTTCAGGATGTCCAGCAGCCGGGCGGTGTATTTGTTGGGCCCATCGTCAAAGGTCAGCGCCGCCAGCTTCGCGCCCGCGGGATAGGCGGGCATCGCCTGCTCCGCCTGTTCCAGCCTCCCGTTGGCCTCCGCCAATGCCGATTGGGTTTCCTCCAGTCGCTGCTCCAACCGGGAAACCTCCCCTTCCAGCTCCTCCGCCCGGGACTGAGCCCCGGACAGCTCCGTCAGCGCCTCCTCCCGGGCCGCCTCCGCTTCCGCCAACCGATCGGTAAAGGTATCGAAGGTTTCCTGCAGCTTCTGGTTGTCGGCGGCCAGGCCGTCCACCTGCTCGCCATACCAGTTCAAGCCGCAAAGGGCCACCCCCGCCCCGATGCACAGGGCCACGCAGGCAATCAAGGAGACGATCAGCCCTGTCAGCAGGCGATGATGGCAGCGATTGGCAGCGTGAGCGCCGGAACGGTTCATACGAGTCTCCCCCTATGGAACATTTTTCTTGTTATTTCTATTTTAACATGCTTTTTTCTAGATACAACCACTCATTTGCATCTGTAATGATATTGTAATCTTTTGGATTTTGTGGTATCCTTATAAAAGCGTGTTTTCTCTTTCGGAAAACAGCGGCCAAAATTGCAGATGGGAGGAACCGATTTTTGAGCAATCCTATAATCCTGAGCGCCGACAGCACCTGCGACCTGGGCGACGAGCTGCGGGCCAGATATAATGTGCAGTATTATCCGTTCCATGTGATCCTGGACGGAGAAACATATGCGGACGGCGTCGATCTTATGCCGGACCAGATCTATGAGGTATACCGGGAGAAGAAAATCCTGCCCAAGACAGCCGCCATCAACACGGCGGAATATGTGGAATACTTCAAGCAGTGGACGGACCAAGGCTATGAGGTTATCCATCTCACCCTAGGCTCCGGCCTCTCCGCCACCTATAACAACTGCCGCCTGGCCGCCCAGGAGCTGCCGGGGGTGTACGCTATCGACAGCCGTAATCTGTCCACCGGCTCCGGGCTGCTGGTCATTGAGGCGGCGGAGCGCATTGCCGCCGGTATGCCGGCGGCCCAGATCGCCGAAGAGGTGCAGGCCCTGACCAGCCACAGCCAGGCCAGCTTCATCATCGACACCCTGGAGTTCCTCTACAAAGGCGGGCGCTGCTCCGCCCTGGCCATGCTGGGCGCCAATATGCTCCAGCTCAAGCCCTGCATCGAGGTGGACAATGCCAGTGGCTCCATGAACGTGGGCAAAAAATACCGCGGCTCTCTGGAAAAAGCCCTCTCCCAATATGTGCAGGATAAGCTCCAGGGCCGCACGGATATCCGGAACGAACGGATCTTCATCACCCATTCCGGCATCTCGCAGGAGCGGATCGATCTGGTGAAAAAGTTGGTGAAGCAGTACGGGGATTTTCAGGAGATCTTCGTGACCCGGGCGGGCTGCACCATCTCCTCCCACTGCGGCCCCAACACCCTGGGCGTACTGTTCATGACCAAATAACTCCACAACCCTTTCACTGCAAAAGGCTGGATTCGCTTGAATCCAGCCTTTTTGAAACCATGGTCTCTCAGGAAAGCCGAAGTCGCTTCTTAAGGCCCCCCTCCGGGTCCGGCCGCCCCCCGGCAGATACCCCTGCTTTCCGGCTGCAAACCACCAATCCCCGCCCCATCGGCCTGCACAATGCCAGAGGAATGGCATCCTCAGCCGGCGCCGCCTTCCATCGGCTCCTTCCTGGCAATGGCTTATCCCGCCCCATACAGCCCAGCAGAGAGAGCCAGCCTCCTCCGTCAGCTTTGCCGCAGGGCGGCAGACCAATCTGCCGATGATCCTCCCGAACCACACACCCCTGCCCGCCGGCCCCTATCCCCCCACTTCCCGGGCGGCGGAAAAGGCCCTCCGCTTCCAACGGTGATCCCCCATCGTTGTACAGCCGTTGTACTGCCGGGAAAGAGCGGTCAACGGCGCGGTCTCACGCCCTCTTTCACGGGTACAGGCGTCAAATGCCGCCGTCTCCGGCGGATATACGGCCCAGGAGGCGGGGCGGGCGGATAATCCCAGCGCCACGCAGAGCGCCGGCTACAGCGGGGGATCCGATCGGCGCTTCTTTACCCCCTTTACCCCCCACTTTTTGGACGCCTGCCCGGCTCTTCCTGGGGGCGCCCCGCTCTGCAGCAGGCCTGGATTTCTCGCCTGGGGCGCTTCATGTCCCGTCCCCCTTTTTTCTTCACATGATAAGGTCCCCGACCGGCGGGCGCCCCCCGCTCGAGGCCTTATCATCGCCGCCTTTCGGCGGCTCTGGAGTCTGCGGACGCTTTTCAGGGGGCGGAAGCCGATTTCCGGGCACGGCGAAAAGGATAACGCTGGCCGGGACGGATTTTCGCTCGGAGAAACCGTGTATGTCCTTGTCCACCAAGGGTATTATAATCGTTATATAAGGAGGCGATCGTATGACGGCGGCGGATGTGGTCATCCTGATCCTGGCGGCGGCAGCGGTGGCGGGGGGAATCGCCTGGGCTATATGGCGGCGTCGGCACGGCAAAGGCTGCTGCGCAGGTTGCTCCGGCTGCGGCGACGGCCATTCCTGCGCGGGCTGCGAGAAAAAAACGCGGGACAAGAATTCCCCTTCATAATCGCCCGTTTATGTGATAGTAATTCACAACACCCCCTTGGGCTTTATGGCAATATTGTAAAGAAGCGGGCCGCCTGCTATAATGATGAGGAAATCCGTCTGCGTCGGCGGCCGCCTTCTGGAACAGCACGCCTGTGTCGCTCTTCCTGTTAGGGGGCTTTCGGGATTGCCTTGCAGCGGGAAAGCGGGAGAGGGGCGGCGCGATGTTTGCCAGACTGAAAAGCATGGGGCTGCTGGGCGTGGACGGCTTTATGATCGACGTGGAGGCGGATCTTTCCCAGGGCCTGCCGGGGTTCGATGTGGTGGGCCTGCCCGGAGCGGCGGTGAAGGAATCCCGGGACAGGGTGCGGGCCGCATTGAAAAACTGCGGTTACGCCTATCCTGTCAGCCGGATAACGGTGAATCTGGCCCCGGCGGATGTGAAAAAGGAGGGCTCCGTATACGATTTGCCGCTGCTGCTGGCGTTGCTGAAGGCCAGCGGGCAGTTGGAGGCCGCGCTGGACCGCTGCGCCTATGTGGGGGAACTATCCCTGACCGGCGAGGTGCGGCCGGTTCACGGGGTTCTGCCCATGGTGATCGCCGCCCGGGACGCCGGCATAGAGCAGGTGTTCGTCCCCGCCGCCAATGCGGCGGAGGGCGCGGTGGTGGACGGCATCCAAGTATACGGCCTCCGCCATGTGATGGAACTGATGGACCACCTCACCGGCTTCGCCCCGATGACGCCTGCCGCCTCGCTGGATTCGATACCCTCCCCCATGGCGCCGATGGCGGATTTTGCCGACGTGATGGGGCAGGCCGCCGCCCGGCGGGCCATGGAAATCGCCGCGGCGGGCTCCCACAACATCCTCCTTATCGGCCCTCCCGGCTCTGGAAAAAGTATGCTGGCCAAACGGCTCCCCTCCATCCTGCCGGATATGACCCGGGAGGAGGCGCTGGAAGCCACCAAAATCCACTCCATCGCCGGCACGCTGCCGGATGGCGTGGGGCTGCTTCGCACCCGCCCCTTTCGCTCCCCCCATCACAACATTTCCGCCCCCGGATTGACCGGCGGCGGTTCCCTCCCCCGGCCCGGGGAGGTCTCCCTCGCGCATAACGGCGTGCTTTTTCTGGACGAGCTGCCGGAATTCTCCCGCCAGTCCATGGAATCCCTCCGTCAGCCGCTGGAGGACGGCCGCGTGACCATTTCCCGGGTCAGCGCCTCCCTCTCCTATCCCTGCGCCTTTATGCTGGCCGCGGCGATGAACCCCTGCCCCTGCGGCTATTTCGGCCATCCCACCCGGGCCTGCACCTGCACCCCCGTCCAGCAGCGCCAGTATCTTTCCAGAATCTCCGGTCCCCTGCTGGACCGGGTGGACCTGCATGTGGAGGTGCCGCCGGTGGATTTTCAGCAGTTGGCCTCCAAGCAGCCGGGGGAATCCTCCGCCGTCATCCGCGGCCGCGTCAACGCCGCCCGCCTGGTACAGCGGCGGCGCTTCGCCGGCACCGGCATATCCAGCAACGCCCGGATTCCCGCCGGCAAGCTGCGGGAATTCTGCCCGCTGACGGACGACGCCCGCCGGCTGCTTCAAAACGCTTTCGAACGAATGGGCCTCTCCGCCCGGGCCTACGACCGGCTGCTGAAGGTCGCCCGCACCATCGCCGATCTGGAGGGCGGCGATCGGCTGGAGGCCGCCCACGTGGCGGAGGCCGTGCAATACAGGAGCCTGGACAGGAAATATTGGCAAGCCAGATAACCGGTTGAACCCACTGAAAAGGAGCTGTTTTCCCATGATTCAGCACATCGTATTCTGGAAGCTGGCGGAAACCGCCGCCGGCAGGGACAAGGAAGCCAACTACCGCCTCCTCAAGGAAAAGCTAGAGGCACTCAACGGGGTGATCCCCGGCCTGCTGGAGCTGCGGGTGGGGCGGAACCTGAACGGGGAGACCGTCTACGATGCGGCGCTGGTTTCCCGCTTCGAGAGCCTGGAGGCGCTGAAGGCTTATGATTCCCACCCCGCCCATATGGAGGTGCGCGCCTTTATCAAGCAGGTGAGGCTGGACCGCGCCAGCCTGGATTTCGAAATGGAATAGGCATTCTCCTGTTACGCAAAAGCCCCCGGCCAAATAGCCGGGGGCTTTTGCGTAACAGGAGAGGCGCTCTCGCAGAAAGAGGGCATTCAGAGGGATTCCAATCTATACAATCCGTCAAATCACGGAGCGTGTTGGCTGACCTGGGAGGGTACGCCGGGGAAGGTGACGATGTGCTCGTCGGCATCCACGATGGACAAGGGGAGTTCCGGCAGCAGTCCCTTTACGGTTTCGATAAACAGATTGCTGTTGGCGCCGGGGGCGCCGCTGACGATATGGGCCGCGTTGATCTGCCGGGCGTGGACCGCTACGGTCAGGGCCGGATCGTCGTTAAAATAAACGGTCATGTCCGCGCCGAGCTTGCCGGAGATGTTGTACAGCACCTGCAGGGCTTCCGCCGTTTTCGGGGAAACCAGTCCCTCGGGCCGCACGCAAACCACCTTCAGCGGCAGCTCCAGCCTTTGAGCAATGGACGCGCCCGCCACAATCAGGCGGCGGCAGCTCGGCTGATCCGTGACGCAAACAAGGACGTTTGCCGGGTGTTCATGATCCAACAGTACCTACCTCCTTTCCCGTTTGATTTATATATATGTTAATCGGAGCTTGTGTCATGTGCATAAACAAAAAATGTACAAGATATTAAGATTTAAGGAAAAAAGCAAATTTTCTGCAAAATCCCCCCTCGCCGCCAAAACGTCTTGACTTTTTCTTCCAATATGATATGATAATAACCAGCATATAATTCATATTATTTCAGTGGGATAATAGGTATTATTTTTGAGGAGATGATGGTAGTCATGCGCAACACAACCGGCAAAAGCACATCCAGGAACACCCTTTTGACCACCGTGCTGATCGCCCTGTTCGCGGCGCTGTCCTATGTGGTGCTGTACATCAAGATTCCCATGGGTGAGCAATTCGTCCATATGGGCAACATGGTGACGATTCTGGCGGCACTGCTCATCGGCGGCTGGCAGGGCGGCCTGTCGGGCTCCATCGGCATGGGGCTGTACGACATCTTCTTTTATCCTACCTCCGTGGTAAAAACTCTGATCCTGAAATTCGGCATCGGCCTTTTCACCGGCCTCATCGCCAGAGTCGGCCACCGGCATCCCGATCGCAGCCCCCGCAAGGGACTGGCCGCGGCATCCGCCGTTTCTCTGGTGATCGGTCTCGTCCTGCTGGCGGGCAGGCTGTTCCGCCTGGGCGGCCTGGCGGACGTCACGCCGGTGGCAACCATATTTCTGCTGGTTCTGGGAGTGCTGCTGGGTCTCCTGCTGCTGGCTTCCCTGAAAACGGATAAGCTCAACAACGAGGTGCTCTTCGCCACCTTGGGCGCCACGGTGGGCATTTTGTGGAACATCGTGGGGGAATTCCTTTTCGCGCTGGTGACAAAAATGCTGGCCGGCATGAGCTTTGAAGCCGCCGCCATCGCCGCCCTGCTGAAAATCCCCGCCTCCTTTGTCAACGGCTCCTTCTCCATTTTCGGCGCGGTGCTGCTGTATGTGCCGCTGAAGGCGGCCCTCGGACGGGCCCGCCTGCTGCCGCAGACCTGAAAAACCCCCGGGAATTGAGATTCCCGGGGGTTTTTGCGCATCCGTCCGCTGAAAAGGTTGCCCCGCGCCGCCATTTGTGCTATACTCTTTTATATACAGCAGCTTCGGCCGGCGTTATCCATATTCTAAAGGCTCCCATGATATGGATGCGAAACCAGCCGCTCGGCTGCACCGATATGCGGGTATGGCGGAATTGGCAGACGCGCAGGATTTAGGTTCCTGTGAAGCGATTCGTGTGGGTTCGACCCCCACTACCCGTACCAGACCTGCGGTCGGCAATTCGTTATGAGTTGCCGTCCACTTTTCTATTTAGCGGCTCGACCGGTAGCTGATATCTTTTCCGTAGCCCTTTCACAAAATTTGTTGGAAGAAGTCGATTGCTGTAAAGCGATTGACTTCTTTTGTGCTTTATGGCATAATAGTGCAAGAGGCAAAATACACGATTTTGTTTAAAACAGAGGAGGTCTTTGATGTGAACATGATAAATAAAGTTTTTGAAAATCTTCCGCAGAGGAGCATTTATTATTTCATCGCCACATACCCCTCATTTTCTCCTGTTCAATCCGAAACGGCAACCGCAGAAGAACAGAAAAACGCAAACCGTTTTATAAAGAATATATATGAAAAACTGTTTGCCGATCCCACGCTGATGGGGTTTAAGACAATACCCGATAATAGCTTGGATGATTGGGAACAGCAAAAGGAAAAGCCGGGGCTCGTTCCAAAGATTCGTGGAACGACTGCAAAAATCGAAGATTTTATTGCTGTTATTTTTCAGATTTCTTTAATGGGGAAGCCCGTTGATGACAATATAACAATCGACAAATCGGATATTCAGATAAAGCCGTCCTTATATAAACAATTCAAAAATTTTAATATAAAAGCCATAACGACAGATACTCAATATTCTTTTACATTTCCAGAGAAGACTGTGAATGGCCTTGCTTTGTTGGCACAAATATCAAACGATAATGCAAAACCGCCGAAAGATGGCAAGCAAAAGCCATATTTACTGTTTTCACGAGGGATTTTTAATGTTAACGCGCCTTTCACACAGGAAGTTTTCGGTAATATGCTGGAGGACAGGGCGGCTTTTGATGAATTAATTGCCTTTTTAGAGGGAAACAATTATCAGAGAATCGACAACAAGGAATTTAATCATCAAATTTCTTTGGATTATATTAAGAACTACGGTGATCCAAACGATGAATTGAAATGGGCATGGTCGGAACGGGCCCGAGGCGGTATTGAAGTGGTCTATGATGAAACAAGAAAAAATCAGCCTGTGTTTTCATTAAGAATTCCGTATTTCCAAGACCTGTTGAAACAGTCAGATAGAATGAACGACCAGGTCAAAAGTTTTATTATAAATACATCTAAAAAATGTGATGGTTGTCGATACTGCGTACAAACGGATAAAACCGGGAAAAGACCTCTGGCGTATATAAATGTTAACGAATACAAAATATGTCCTTATTTTTGCGGATTTCAATATCGATGGAAATCTTTAGATGACAAGACGGTTAAAAACATGATAGAAATGCTTACGTTCATCGATGAGATTTTTGCAGATCGGAAGACTTCCTGACAGAATGGAAGCGCCTCGCTTCTCCTCTCTGCGTTGTATGTGTCATTCTACTTTTTGCTCACCTAGGCCTTCATATCCTTTTCAGGCTCTGATTTATGAATCATTGTACGGATAACCCTTTCCAGTATAATCACTAGACAGTCCTCTACTTTCTTTTCATTCATCTTGGCAATATCTTCGTAAATGACGGACAATTCATCGGTTAACTCAATTGTATAGCTTTTCACCACAACACCCCCATAAAGGTTTATAATCCCGGATATAGTAATTATAATTACTATAATGTTGAATTGCAAGCCCCCTATACTAAGATTATAGGGGGGATAGATTTGTCTATTTCTTTCGCGCCGATGCGTCAATATATGAAAGATCATAAAATATCTTATTATTATTTGGGGAATCAAGGGATTGAATCACCAACCCTGCATCGCATCCGTCATGATGAACCGATTACCACGGAAACACTCGATAAGCTATGCAAGATTATGAAGTGTCAGCCTGCCGATCTAATAGAATATCGGGAGGACAAGGAAGAGACAGACGGCAAGTGAAAGATCCCTCCCTATAATGTCGCGGCATAGTTAAGCCCCTCCTTTACTCTGTTGGAGCTTGTTGTTTATATCGTGAGGGGTGCAGTCCACTATCCCATTTTATTTTTTCTCTCACTTTTCCACGCCGGAATGGATCACGCTCCGTTCAAAATCCCCAGCCCATAGGCTGGGGATTTCTCATCCCGCTCTATCATTTCTCCTGGAAGAGAGTGCGCGCCGAGTTGCCGACCACTTTTAAGGATATCGCTCGGCCGGCAGCGGGGTTCTTTTCATCAACCAAGCGCATAACCGGACGCCAATTGTGATAACCTTCGTATCAAAACCGGCGCCCGGTTCCTTTATCATCGTTCATAAAAAGGAGGATGAAAAGATGGAATTCAGAAAAGTATTCGACACTATACCCCATCAGTTTGACCGATACAGACCACGGTACTGCAAAAACCTGTTTGACGATCTGATTACATTTGCGGAAATCGGACCGAAAAAAACCGTCCTGGAGTTAGGCCCGGGAACCGGACAGGCCACCGACCCCATACTGGGCACCGGATGCGACTATCACGCCATTGAGCTGGGCGAGCATCTGGCTGCCATGATGAAGAAGAAATATGGCGCGTATCCTAACTTCCACATTCTACAGGATGACTTCATCACGCATGATTTTGGCGGTCAGACCTTCCATTTGATCTATTCCGCCGCAACGATTCAATGGATTCCGGAAGACATAGCCTTCTCAAAAACCTTTGATCTGCTAAAGCCGGGAGGAACATTGGCGATGATGTTGACCAAAATGGATTATAAAACGCCAAACGAGACGCTGTTCCATAAGATCCAGGAGGTCTATGCCGCGTATTTCAAGCCGGAAATCGAATACCCACACGGCGCATTCAACTATACCAACGCTTCCCATTACGGCTACACCGACTTTGAGAAACGCGAGTATGGCGGCAAGCGCGAACTCACTGCCGATGAATATGTCGCTTACGCCGGAACTCATTGCGATCACCTCGTCATCCCCGAGCCTTACCGAAGCCGGTTCTTCAGCGGCCTCAGAGAAGCCGTTCTAGAGGCTGGAAACAAGATCGTTTTTCACGACACGTTTGTCTTGTTTTTAGCGAGGAAGCCTGTATGATGCTTTATCTAGGCGGCCAAACCGTTAAGATGACCGTTTCCGCGTCTCTTTACGCCGAAAACAGAACAAAAGGGAGGGCTTCTCATGCCGTTCGATTACAAAAAAGAGTACAAGGAGTTTTATCTGCCCAAAGATAAGCCGGAAATCCGGGATATCCCGGCAATGAACTTCATCGCCGTGCGCGGAGAGGGTGATCCCAACCAGGAGGACGGCGCCTACAAGGCCGCCATCGGACTGCTCTACGGCATCGCCTTCACCATCAAGATGAGCGGCAAGGCCGGCCGCGAAATGGACGGTTATTTCGACTATGTAGTGCCGCCGTTGGAGGGACTCTGGTGGCAGGAGGACCGGCAGGGGATCGACTACGCCCACAAGGAGGCTTTCCGGTGGATTTCCCTGATCCGCCTGCCGGATTTCGTAACAAGGACCGATTTTGACTGGGCGGTGGAGGAGGCTTCCCGAAAGAAAAAAGCGGATTTCTCCCCCGTGGAGTTTCTCTCCCTGACGGAGGGGCTGTGCGTCCAATGTATGCATATCGGCCGATATGACGACGAGCCGGCCACCATCGCCCGGATGGATCGATTTGCCCGGGAGAAGGGGTATGAGATCGATATAACCCCCTCCCGTCATCATCATGAAATTTATCTCAGCGACGCCCGCCGTTGCGACCCCGCGAAGCTGAAAACCGTCATCCGGCATCCGATCCGTCGGAAATAGCCGTCTCTCCTCATTTCATTGGAGAAAACACGGCGGTTCCGCTCCGGAAAACCGCGGCAGAAACAGCCGGACGGATTTTCCTTCTCATCGCGCGCAGACCTCGGGGCCGGATTCCGGCTTGACCGCTCAATGAAATCGCCCTCCCGCGGTCGTCAGCACTTGTAAACGGGTAAATCCCCACTCTAGCCGCCGCCGGGCATTTTTGTCCCAGTGGGAACCTGCCGCACCTTGTCCAGGCTCCGCCGAAGGTATTCCCGGCAGAGCCGATGAGGAAACGGATAAGGCTGAAGGACTCCTCCTTCCAGAGCAACGCCTAAAAGCGAGGAAAGTAACCGACACCGGCTGCGCGACGTCCCCTTCTTACCCTGCCTCCATCCCAACGACGATCGTCGGGCCTTCTCTAAGAAAGGGCCGTTGCCCGGTCCCTAGACGGCTCTTTCCGCTTCCCCGCCTCCTTCTTCCTTCTACGCAACCTCAAAGCTTTTTCGGCCCCCGGCACTGCCGGGAAAGAGTACAAAAAAGCGGGGTGAATCCTCAAGGATTCACCCCGCTTTTGACGCCTGGCATCCTGCCTCCGCGGAGGATACGGACGGCAGACCGGCTAACCCGGATAAAACAGCTTCTGTTCAAGATTTTGACCGCCTATCCCCGCCTCCGGCGAGCAGACCGGCAAAGACAAGGGCAGCGGACGCTACATCACCACCTCGTGGCCGGTTTCAGCCGAACGGTAAACCGCGTCCAGTATCTTCATCAGGGTGACGCCGTCCTCCGCCGGCGCACGGCAGGGAATCCCCTCCGTCACGCAGGCGACGTAATGGTCGATCTCGTTTTGGAACATCACCTCGAAGCCGGGGGCCGGCTCTCCGGACAGGCAGGTGTCGGTGAGGTGGCCGTTGGCGTCGCTGTACAGCTCAAATCCCGGCTCCAGCCGCATACCTCCCTTGGTACCGAACAGCTCCACGCCGTTGCGGTCCCCCTTCATATTCAGGCAGAAGGCGGTTTCCACCGACAGTACCGCCCCATTATCAAAGCGGATCAGCGCGGTGACGCTGTCCTCCACATCGCAGATGTCGTGGTCGGTCTTTTCCATGGAAACATACCCCCGGGCCGCCTTCAGCCCCTCCCGGTTGCCCAGCTTGTGGAAGGCCGCGCCGTACGCCGATACCGGCTGGGGATTGCCCATGAGGAAACGCACCAGATCGATGACGTGAACGCCCAAATCGATCAGCGGCCCGCCGCCGGAGCGGGACTTGTCTCCAAACCAGCCGCCGGGGTTGCCGTTGCGCCGCTGGTATACCGCCTTGGCATAGTAGATTTCGCCGCAGTAGCCGGTGTCCAGGAAATCCTGGGCGGTGAAGCAATCGTTGCCGAAGCGGCGCACAAAGCCGATCATCAACAGCTTGCCGGCCCGCTCCGCCGCCGCCTGCATCTCCGCCGCCTCCCGGGCGTTCAGGGCCATGGGCTTCTCGCACAGCACATGCTTGCCGGCGTTCAGCGCCGCGATGGCGCAGGGGGCGTGGGCGCTATTCCAGGTACAGACGCTCACCGCGTCGAGCTCCTGCAGCTTCAGCATTTCCCTCATATCGGTGAACACCCGCTCCTCGGGCACGCCGTAGGCCTTCGCCGCCGCCAGCACCCGCTCCCGGTTCAGATCGCACAGGGCGTACAGCTCCACGCGGGGGTTCTGTTTATAGGCGTTCATGTGGACATGGCTGATGTTCCCGGTGCCGATGATGCCGATCCGAATGGGCTTCATATCCTCATATCCTTCCCTTTATGAAATCGTATCCCTTTCTCACATCGCCTGGAGCTGGCCGCGCAGAAAATCCATCGCCAGGGCGATGTCCGCCTCCGGCTGCTCCCCGACCTCCCGCTCGATGGTGAGAAAGCCGGTGTACCCGATCTCCCGCAGCGCCTGGAGATAGCGGGGGAAATCCACCCCGCCCTGGCCCAGGGGCAGCTCGATGAAGGGGCAGCCGTTGGCGTCCGGCTGATCCAGCGGCCTGCCGTCCTTGGCGTGGGTGTGGACGATGTAGCGGCTCAGGGTATGCACCGCCTTCACCGGATCGTCGCGGGTGCACATCACCAGATTGGCGGGATCCAGGTTCACCGCCACCCCTGTGGAGTGGAGCTCATCCAGAAAATCCCGGAGCAGCGCCGCGGGCTCCGGCCCGGTTTCAATGGCGAAATGGGCGTCGATGGAGTCCGCGTACCGGCTCAGCTCAAAGCAGGCCTCCTGCATGATCTTATACCGGTCCTGGGTTTTATCCGCCGGCACGGCGCCGATGTGGGTGGTGACGATATTGGTTTCCAGCTCCTTGGCCAGATCCAATATCCGCTTGGATTTCTCGATGAGAGCGGGGTTCTTCGCCTTATCGGCAAAGCCCTGGCCCAGATCGCCGCACAGGGCCGAAATCCGCAGCCCGTTGGAACGCACCAGATCCAGAAATTCCCTTCTTCTGTCCGCCGTCATGTTTTCCGGCGCCATGTCCCCCGACACCGCGTATACCTGCAGCCCCTGCGCGCCCAGCCGGGCGGCCTTTTTCACTCCCTCGGGGATACTGACCCGGAAGCAGTCCACCATGACGCCTATCGGTAACGTATACATCGTCTCGTCCTCCTTTATCTAAAAGCATCAGCTTTCGTACAGTTCCTTAATTTTCGCATCCACCTTGGGGGAGAGCTCCGCCGCAATGGTTTCCCAGGGCTCGCCGTTCAGCGGACGGGACCAGAGATCGCCCCAGTAATCGCCCATATTGAAGGCCTCCCAATTGCGCAGCACGCCCACCAGGTTGTTGCTCTTCTCATACTGCTTCTGCAGCTCCATGGTCCAGAAGCCGTTTTCGATGTCGCTTTCATATATGTTCTCTCTATACTCATCCGAACGGATGACATACGCGTACACGTTGCAGCAAGCAATCGCCCCCTGCAGGTTGGGCGCGCCCTTGGAAATGTAGAAACCGCCGCCCTCCATCTCCGTATAATACTGATCCGCGTCCGGATCCCGGGGCAGCGGGGCCACGCCCAGATTGTCCGCCTTGATCATCTTGACGCACCACTCCCGCGCCAGCCCCCGATGCGCCACGCACATCGCCACGCTGCCGTCTCCGAAGGCTTTGAAGGGATCCGGGGACATGGTGCCGCTTTGCCTGAGCTTCATGTTATACGCCACCGCCCGCGCCACCTCCGGGCTGCCGATGTTGTTGCGGGCGGTGCCGTCCGGCATGAAGGTGATCAGATGCTTGCCGGTGGTAAACAACAGCAGCTCGGGTTCCCCGAAGGAGAGGCCGTACTGCTCGGGCGTACCGTCGCGATTGCTGTCCAAGGTGAGATTCTGAGCGACCTCCAGCATCTTGTCCCAATCCCATTCGCCCTGGTCGAACAGGTCGGCGGGGTAGGTCTCCCCCGCTTCGTCGAACATGGACTTGTTGTAATACACCATGATCTGCTTGGCGAAGCCGGGGACGACATAATACCGCTGCCCGTTCCAAAGGAACTGCTCGTTGCTCGCCGCCACCTCCGACCACAGCGGCACGCTCATATCCACATCGATGGGCTGTACATAGCCGTTTTTGATCAAAGCGGGAGAGAAGGTGTCCCAATAGATATCGAAATACTCATTGGACATGACCGAGTTGATGAATCGTGTCCGCTGCTCGGTGGGGCCGACGTTGACGATCTCCAGATCATCGATGCCGTATTCGCTTTTCAGGTATTTCTCCGCAAACTTCATCACGCCCGCATTGGGATTGAGAAACCGCAGCTTTTTGCTGGTGATTTCCAGCTTGGGCAATTGCAGATCCGTCGTGGGATTCGTATCCGCGCCGGAAGAGGTTCCGCTTTCCGTCCCGCCCGGCTGGCAGCCGGCCAGGCTTGCCAAGAGCAGCAACGCTCCGCATAAGGAAGAAACCCGTTTCATCGCCCGTCCCTTTTTCATAGACCGCTCCCCCATTCTTTCCAAATATTGTCTGTGTATTGTCCGTGTCCTTTCGGCTTGACGCCTTACGCCTTTTACTATATACTGGAATCCAGTCAGATGCCATACCGAATGTTGCCTGTGTATTGCACAATATTGCCTTTTTTCCAGGAGGGATTTGCCTTGGACTTTTCCTACTATGAACGGCACCCGGGGCTGGATCCGGAGCTTCCCTTGATTTTTAACCGCATGGGGAGCGCGCCCCCGGCCCGGCCCTTGGAGGGCCATCCGGGGCTGCATTGGCACGAAAGCTTGGAAATCCTCCACTTTGTCAGCGGAACAGGCCATGTGATCTGCGGATTGACCGCCGTTCCCGTC